>JACQVV010000585.1 GCA_016209595.1 Planctomycetota bacterium | reverse complement strand
CTCTTCGTCGGCTGCGTCAGTTGTGTCGCAGAGACAGCCCTCGGGGAGGAGCGGAGGCCAGGATGGCCGGAGCGACGATGATCGTCGAGCTCCTGCCGTGGGGGGGCCAGGCTCCTTGCGCCCCTTTTTCCGGCTGGAGTAGAATGCACCCTGTTTTCGCAGGGCCGGATGCCCCCCCATGCCGAAGATCAAGATACAGATCACCCGCAACCTGGTCCAGGTGATCGACATCGACCGCCCGATCACGCTGGGGCGGGGGAAGGAAGCCGATCTGGTCATCCTCGACCAGCTCGTCTCCCGGCGCCACGTCACGCTCACGTCGATGGACGGGTCCGTGGTTCTGGAGGATCTGGATTCCGCCAACGGGACGTTCGTGAACAAGGTCCGGGTCCATTCGCAGCTCCTGGAACACGGCGACCGGATCGAGATCGGCAAGACCCAGATCCTCTATTCCACCGAGGAGCGCGAGATGCCGCTCCGCATGGTGGACCTCACGGGGACCGAAACTCTCGCCGACTACGATCCGGAGGAACTCGCCTCCGAACCGGACATCCAGTACAAGTTCCTGACGGTGGACGAGATTGCCCGGGAGCTCGTCGTCCTCTCCGGCCGGATGCTCCGCAAGACATCTCTCGCCGAAGAGGCAATCGCCCAGTTCGAGATCGGAATGGGCGAGGCGATCGGCAACGCCGTGCGCCACGGCCACAAGTACCAGAAGGACAAGATCATCAAGTACCGCTGGACCCGGACCCCCGATCGGGTGCTCGTGCGAGTGGAGGACACCGGGCCGGGCTTCGACTATCGCGCCGCGATCCAGAAGGGGCTCGAGCTCGACGCCGCGAGCGCAGCCCGCAAGCGGCACGCCGAGGGGGGGATGGGGGGGCTCGGCATCCTCATGATGCTCCGGTGCGTGGACCGCGTGGAATACAACCGCCTGGGCAACGAGGTGACGCTGACGAAGTTCCTCACCGACAGCGCCCGCCAGGATGAGGACGATACCTCCCCCGGCGCGCTGAGGCCTGAGCCGGGCCCTGCCACGACCGCCGAAGAGCCTCCTCTCGACGAGACGTACCTCGCCGATCTCACTCGCGAAGGCGACCTGCCTGCTGCCGAGTAGATCCCCCCCCGTCCCCCTCCCACGAACCGTTTCACTCGGGATCCCATGAGCGAATCCGTACCCGTTCCCGCCGGCGAGGAACTGATGGCGAAGATCGTGTCGCTCTGCAAGCGGCGCGGCTTCGTCTTCCCGTCGAGCGAGATCTACGGGGGGCTGAAGTCCTGCTACGACTACGGTCCCCTGGGCGTCGAGCTCAAGCGCAACATCACGGGCGAGTGGTGGCGCACGATGGTTCACGAACGGGAGGACATCGTGGGCATCGATGCGTCGATCATCATGCACCCCGCCGTGTGGAAGGCGTCCGGCCACGTGGACGGGTTCTGCGACCCCCTCGTCGAGTGCCTGGAGTGCCACGCCCGGTTCCGGGCCGACAAGGCGCCGCGGCTTCCGCCCGGGAGCGAGGTCGCCTACCGCGACGGCAAGACGCGGGAGAAGAAAAGAGGGAAGGTCGAGGCGCGGGGCTACGTCTGCCCGGAGTGCAACTCGCCCAGCCTCTCGCCCGAGCGCATGTTCAACCTGATGTTCCGGACGAACCTCGGACCCATCGAGTCGGAGGAAAGCACCGTCTACCTCCGTCCGGAGACAGCGCAGGCGATGTTCGTCAACTTCCAGAACGTCTTCACGAGCTACCGCCTCAAGCCCCCGTTCGGGATCGCGCAGGTCGGCAAGTCGTTTCGCAACGAGATCACCGTGAAGCACTTCATCTTCCGGAGCTGCGAGTTCGAGCAGATGGAGATGGAGTACTTCGTGGAGCCCGGCACCGACGAGGAGTGGTTCGCGTACTGGAGAAGCGAGCGCCTCAAGTGGTATCTGTCGCTCGGCCTCTCGTCCGAGAAGGTCCGGTTCCGGGAGCACGCGCCCCAGGAGCGGGCCCACTACGCGAAGGCGTCGGGGGACGTCGAGTACCTCTTCCCCTGGGGATGGGATGAGCTCGAGGGGATCGCGAACCGGACCGACTTCGACCTCAAACGCCACCAGGAGTCGAGCGGCAAGAAGCTCGAGTACGTGGACCCCAACCGCGAGGATCCCCGGACCGGAGCGAAGCCCTTCCGCTTCCTCCCCTACGTGGTCGAGCCCGCGGCCGGAGCGACGCGGTCGGTGCTCGCTTTCCTCTGCGACTCGTACGACGAGGAGCCGCCCTCCGAAGCCAGGGCCGAGGGTCGCACTGTCCTCCGGCTCCACGCGAGGCTCGCGCCCGTCAAGGTCGCGGTCTTTCCGCTGGTGCGGAAGGACGAGTGGCTGACAGGGAAGGCCCGGGAGATCGTGAAGGAGTTCTGGCGGAGCGGGACGAACTCGTTCTACGACGAGAAGGACGCGATCGGCCGGCGCTACGCGCGCCAGGACGAGGTCGGGACGCCTTTCTGCATCACCGTGGACGGCCAGACCCGGGAGGACGACACGGTCACGATTCGCTACCGCGACGACATGCGCCAGGACCGGATCAAGGTCGCCGACGCGGTCGAGATCGTCCGGAAGAAGATTCTGGAGTAGCGGGCCCTCCCGTCGGCCGGCCGGGAGCGGGCTTCCGGTTCATCCCCGACGCGCCCGGACTCGAGCAGGCTGCACGGATCCGGGCGGCAGGCGGAGAGGCTTGCGATTCCGCGCCTCGTTTGAAATCTGGCGTCTGAATGGAGTTACGGCTCGCCTTGGCGCCGGCCCGGGATTTGTTTACTCGGAGTGCGTCACGCCTCAATCGCAGGAAAGGTCGCCATGGACCCCGCCCGTCCTCCTCTCCGCCCGACAGCCCTCTTCGCACTCTTCCTCCTTGCCTTTCTGGTTCCTGCCCTTCCGGCTCAGCAGGAAGGGACCCCCTCCTTCCAGGAGCGGAGGCAATCGCTGCGCGACGCCTACAGGAGAGCGAGAACGGCGCAGGACAAGCGCGCGATCCTCGAAGAGTACAAGAAGCTGGAGCTCTTGGAGACGAGCCGCCCGGCGCCCGATCCCGCGCCCTCTGCGGATCCAGCGCCAGCAAGCGATCCCACGCCCGCTACGAATCCCACGCCCGCTACGAATCCCGCGCCCGCTACGAATCCCACGCCCACTACGAATCCCACGCCCACTACGAATCCCGCTCCGGTTTCCGATCCCGCGTCCTCATCTGCTGCCCCATCTACTCCAGCACGTGATGCGGCACCCGGCGGGACTGCCTCCATCACACCCCCGGCTCCGCGAACCCGCTTCGAGCGTCCCTCCCCCGAGGCGCTTGCCCGGCTCGACTCCAACATGCGCGAACTCGTGACCAAGGTCTTCGACCTCGTCGAGCGCCGCTACGGCGGGGACTTCAAGAAGGCCTTCGACAGCTACGACAAGAGCGGCGACGGCGCCGCGGACGAGGGCGAGATCAAGGAGCTCCTCAAGGCCGCGGGCATCGGAAACTGGGCGACCCGCGGCGCGTGGGCGAGCGGGATCGTCGAGAAGATGGACAAGGTGGGCGGCAACAACAACGGGAAAGTGGAGTGGGAAGAGTTCGTCCGGGCGATCGAGCGGGCTGGATAGACCGGTACTACGAAACAACGGAACGATTTGGACGACCCATGTCACCCCTGACTTCGTGGCTTCGAACTCGGTGTAAGAGGCTACACCCTCCCTCCGCTTGGGCTGCTCGCCGGCTCACGACGCGCTAGCTCCGAGTCGGGGCGGGCGTCTACGTCGATCGTCGCCGTGTTCCGTGTGCGTGACCGTGTTCCGTGTGCGTGACCGTGACCGTGACCGTGAAAAACGATTCTCACACCTGGACGATTAACCCGGGCTCCCCTCCCGGTGGTACGGCAGCCCCAGCGCGGCCGGCGCTCCATAACGGCGGCGGAGCTTCGAGCTCGAGTAGACGACGAGGAGCGCGATCGTGACGAGGTAGGGAGTCGCCTCGAGAAGCGACGGAGGCAGGGAGACTCCCGACGCCTGGAGCCGGAGCTGGAGCGAGGTCATCCCCGAGAGGAGAAGGGCGCCCAGGGCTGCCCGCACGGGCCCCCAGCCGCCGAGGACGACCATCGCGACGGCGACCCAGCCCTTGCCGGTGGTCGCCCCGTCGCTCCAGCTCGGCGAGATGACGAGCGAGATGTACGCGCCCCCGGCCCCGGCCAGCGCCCCGCCCGCGATGACCGCGCCGTACCGGAAGAGCGGGACCCCGATCCCGAGCGAGTCGGCCGTGGCGGGCGCCTCCCCCACGACCTGGAGGCGGAGCCCGGGGCGCGTCCTGCGGAGGAAGAACCACGCGCCGGCGACCGCGAACGCCGTGGCGTAGACCGGCGGCGCATGGTCGAAGAGGCCGGATCCGAGGATCGGGATCCGCGAGAGGAGGGGAACGGGAGCCCCCGGAACCCCGGGCACGACCTCTCTCGAGTAGCCCTCTCCGAGATAGGAGGCGAGGCCGGCCCCGAGCATCGCCAGGGCGAGGCCGGCCGCGACCTGGTTCGCGTGGAGCGTGACGGTGGCGAAGGCGTGGACAGCCGCGAGGGCGGCGCCGGCCCCGGCCGCGGCCAGAAACCCGACGGCCGGGCTCCCGGTCGCGAGAGTCGCCGCGAAACCGGCGAGCGCCCCGGCCGCCATCATCCCCTCGACGCCGAGGTTCATGACACCCGAGCGTTCCGCCACGACCTCCCCCACCGCGGCGAGGGCGACGGGCGTCCCCGCGTTCACCGCGCCGTGGAGGACGGCCCCGGCAAGCAGGATCGCGTCGGTCACGCGGCTCTCCTCCGCAGCCAAAGCGGGAGGTCGAGGACCGGCCGGTAGCGGACGAACGCGTCCCCGGCGAGCACGCAGAGGAGGACGAGAGCGAGGAGGATCTGGACCGAGGCGGCGGGAAGCGAGAGGACGACCTGGAGCTCGTCCCCCGCGACGAGGAGCGCGGCGAAAAGGAACCCCACGGGGATCGTAGCCGCGACGTTCCCCCGGGCGAGCCAGCAGACGAGGATCGCCGTGTATCCGTAGCCGGGGGCGACGGCCTGCTCGAGGCGATGCTGGACGGCCGAGACCTGGATCGCGCCGGCCGCCCCGGCGAACGCCCCGGAGATGGCGAGAACGGAGACGATCCGGGAGCGGACCGCGATCCCGCCGTACCGGGCGGTCTCCCAGGACTCCCCGGCGACCCGGAGCTCGTAACCCCAGGCCGTGCGGCGGCAGAGGACCGCGAGCAGGAGGACCGCGAGGATCGCCAGGGGAAGGCCCGCGTGGAACTTCCCGCCTCCCAGGGCCGGGAGCCAGGCGGCGGTCGGAAACGTCGCGGTGTAGGGGAAGTTGTCGGGGCCTCGCCAGGGTCCCAGAACCATGTGGGCGAGCCACGCCGCCGCTACGTAGTTCAGAAGGAGCGTGGTCAGGACCTCGGAGACCTCAAGCCACGCGCGGAGCGCCCCGCACGCTCCACACCAGAGAGCTCCCGCGAGCGCGCCGGCGGCGAGCATCGCCGGCAGCATGAGCGGCGCCGGCAGATCCCCCAGGGAGAGAGCGACCCAGGTCGCGGCCATCGCGCCCACGAGGAGCTGCCCCTGGGCGCCGATGTTCCAGAGCCGCATCGAGGCCGCGAGCGCCACGCCGGCTGCGCACAGGACGAGCGGGACCGCGCGAAGACAGGTCTCGCCGAGCCCCCACCGGGTCCCGAGGACTGTCGCTCCCATCGTGCGGAAGGCGGCGGCGGGGTTTCTTCCCTGGGCGAGAAGCAGGGCGGACCAGACGAGGATCGCCACGAGGACCGACGCGGCCGGCACCGCGAATCGGAGCCACCTCGGGACCACGAGGCGCGCGCGGAGAGCGATCACTTGGTTTGCCTGCCGGCCATCGCCAGGCCGATCGCCTCGGGGGCGAGCTCGGAGGCGGGACCGGAGAGCGCGATCCGGCCGCCCGAGAGGACCGAGAGCCGGTCCGCGATCTCCAGGAGCTCGCGGAGCTCCTCCGAGATGAAGACGATCCCGGCGCCTCGGTCTCTCTCCCGGCGGAGCACGTCGTGGAGCGCTCGCGCGGAGCCCAGATCCAGACCCCGAGTCGGGTAGGCGGCCACGAGGAGGATCGGGCTCCCGTCCGTTTCCCGCGCCGCGATCACCTTCTGGAGGTTGCCTCCGGAGAGTGTGGCGACCGGCACGCGGGGCGACGGGGCGGCGATCCCGTACCGGGAGATCGTCTCCCTCGCGTGGTTCGCGATTGCCGCGGTCCGCAGGAACCCCCCGCGGGCGAAGCGCTCGCTCCGGTGGTGCTTCAGGATCAGGTTCTCCGCGATGGAGAGGCCCGCGGCTACGCCGACCCTGTTCCGCTCGGCCGGTACGTAGCGGACCCCTCGCGCGATTGCGCGGGCCGGGGACCACCCGTCGCAGGACTCGCCCGCCAGGGTGATCCGCCCGGCCCAGGGGCGGCGGAGCCCCGCGAGGGTCTCCGCTAGTTCGGCCTGGCCGTTGCCCGACACGCCCGCGATCCCGTGGATCTCGCCCGCGCGCACGGCGAGATCCACTCCGTCGAGTGCGGGAAGCCCCCGGTCGTTCTTGACCGAGAGGCCCGTCACGGCGAGCAGCGGTTCGCCGGGCACGGTTCGGGCCCGGGGCTCCGGAGCGGGGAGATCCCGTCCAATGATCTTCCTCGCGAGCTCGCGCTCGTCGAACTCGCCCCGGGAGAGGGTCGCCACGCGGCGGCCCTTGGCGAGGACGGTCACGCGGTCGGCGACCGCCAGGACCTCCGCCGTCTTGTGCGTGATAAAGACGATCGAGAGCCCGGAGCGCTTCATCTCCGAGAGCGCGGCAAAGAACCCCGGCGTCTCCTGGGGCCCGAGGACGGCGGTCGGCTCGTCGAGGATCAGGATGCGCGCGTCCGAGGAGAGGGCCTTGGCGATCTCGACCCGCTGCTGTTCTCCCACGGAGAGCTGCCAGATGGGAAGGTCGAGGTCGAGGGGGAGCGCGAGCCGCGCGAGAAGCGCTTCGGCCCAGGCCCGCACCCGGCTTCGCGCGAGGAAGTACGGGACGTCCTCGCGCGCGAGAAGCAGGTTCTCCAGGACCGTATGCTTCTCGGACAGCCGGAAGCGCTGGTGGACCATGCCGATCCCCAGGCGCCGGGCGTCGCGAGGCGAGCGGATGCGGACCGGACGTCCCGCGACCTCGATCCGGCCCTCGTCCGCCGGGTAGAGTCCGGCGAGGACCGAGACGAGCGTCGTCTTCCCCGCTCCGTTCTCGCCCAGAAGGGCGTGGATCTCGCCCCCGGCGACCTCGAAGTCGATCCCGCCCAGGGCAACGAGATCCGGGAACCGTTTGACGATCCCGGTCATCCGGACGGCGGGGGGCGGCGTGCCGGGCGAGCCCGACGCCGCGAGTCCCCGGTCCGGGGCCGTCACTCCCCGGAGCCCGCCGGGATCTCGCCCTGGACTCCCTGGACGAAGTAGCGCATGGTGAGGAGCTCTTCCTGGGTGGCGGCCTCGCCCTCGGGGATCGCGATGGATCCGTCTTGCCGGACGACCGGCCCCTGGAAGACCTTGTGGGTTCCCGCGAGGATGTCTTTCGTGCGCTTCTCCACGAGGGTTCGCGCCTCGGGGCCGACCTTGTCGGAGAAAGGCGCGAGCGCGACGACGCCCTCCTTCATGCCGCCCCACCAGTCGAAGTCGGAGAGATCTTTTATCTCGCCCGCGCGGACTTTCCTCACGAAGTCGGTGTAGACGACCCCCCAGTTCCAGATGGGCGCGGTCAGGAAGGCGTCGGGCGCGGCCTTCCGGTTGTCCGAGTCGTAGCCGATCGCGAGCTTCCCCTTTTCCTGGGCCGCGGTGAGCGGGGCGGAGGAGTCGCAGCCCGTGACGATGAGGTCGGCGCCGGTCTCGATGAGGGAGAGCGCGGCTTCCTTTTCCTTCGTGGGGTCAAACCACGAGTGGATCCAGACGACCCGAACCTCGGCATTCGGGTTCGCCTCGCGGGCTCCGAGGGTGAAGGCGTTCACGAACCGGATCACCTCGGGGATGGGGAATGGGGTCACGTAGCCGATCTTCCCGCTCCCCGCCGTCTTGCCGGCGACGAGACCGGCGAGATACCAGGCCTCCTCCATCCGGCCGAAGTAGGTGCCCGCGTTTTTCGCCCGCTTGTAGCCGGAGCAGTGCATGAAGAGGACATCGGGGTAGTCCTTCGCGACCTCCTGAGTCGGGTCCATGAACCCGAAGCTCGTCGTGAAGACGACCCGGTACCCGTGACGTGCGTACTGCTCGATCTTGCTCCGCGCCTCGGGGCCCTCCGGCACGTTCTCGGCGCAGGCGGTCTCGACGTCGGGGAACTCCTTCTCGATCGCGAGCCGTCCCTGGTCGTGCGCGTAGGTCCAGCCGGCGTCTCCGATCGGACCCACGTAGACGAAGGCGACCTTGAGCTTCCCCGGGTCGTCTTCGGCGTCGTCGCCGCATCCGGCAAACGGGAGGACGGCCAGCGAAAGAAGGGCGAAAAGCGAGAGAAGGACTGGCGCGCGACGCATCTTGACCTCCGGGAATCCTGGGATTGCGGTCAGGATACTCCGGGGCGCGGGCGCGGGAAAGACAGGAGGGCGACTGCCGCCGATCGACGGCTCACGTCTCTTGGCACGATCGAGAGGAATGGAAGCTTCGAGGTCGAGGAAGGCTGGGGGAACCTTGCCTCGGTCAGGTCTTCAGGGGAGTCTAGAGCCTCTCGACGGCAGCCGGCCCTCCCGTTGGAACTCTCTCCTTCTTTCCAGGCGACATGTGTACTGCCTACGAGAAGTGTGATCGAACGGTTTCATGCCGTCAAGAGTAAAACAAATATTTGTCCTTTTGACACCCGATCGCAACCCGGCGAGAATTGCCAACCCGTTGCTGGAAAAGAGGGTAGGAGACCGTGTCCGAAGAGCGAGGGGCTATGCAGCTGTCGCCGGGCACTCCTTGTCAGAAGTGCGGGAAGGGGACCGGCCGCGAGGTGGTCCTGGAGCGCGTGACGAGCTACCTCGTCTTGACCGAGGTCCAGCCGGTCCGCGGATGGTGGTGCGCCGGTTGCGCCCGCGCGGCCGCGCTCCGGGAGCTCCTCTGGAGCGCGGCCCTCGGGTGGTGGGGGATCCCGCTCGGGTTCCTCGCGGGAAGGGCCATGTGGCGAAACTTGCGGGCGATGTCCGGGCACGGGGAGGCGCCGGCACCGGTCGTGGCGACGATGGGAGTCCTCGCCGCCGCGATCCCGATCGTGACGGTCGTGTTCCTCTGGGGCGTGATCGGCCTCCTGTCCTCGGAACCCGCCCAGGAGGAAGAACAGGCCGCTCTCTCCGATGAGTACCTGCGGGTCCTCGCCCGGGCGCAGGCCGCCCATCAGGCCGGCCGCATGTCGGAGGCCCTCGCCGCCCTGGAGGAGGCGCAGGAGCTCTACGCGGGAGACCACGTCCTCTACTGGCACAAGGCGCAGGTCCTCCACAACCTCGGCCGCACGCGCGAGTCGTACGAGGCGATCAAGCGGGCGAACTACTTCTTCAGCCAGGAGAAGAAGGGCGTCTTCGTGCCCTACTACCTCTACCTCGCGCAGGTCGCCGCGGAGCTCGGCGACGTCGAGATGGCCGAGCGGATCTACTCCGAGCTCGCCAAGCGAGATCTGCCCGACGGCGGGATCTACGTCGAGTACGCGCAGCTCCTTGCCGCGCGGGACCGGCCCGACGACGGTATCGGCGTCCTTTCGTCCGCGCTCGCGAAGGACTTCCTCTCCGCCGAGGCGAAATACTCGCTGCGACGGGAGCTCCTGCGCCTGCAGATCCAGACGGCCCGACTGGACGACGCCCAGAAGACATGCGACGCGCTCCTCCCCTCGAGCCCCTCGTCACCGGAGGGCTGGAACGCAGAGCCTCGCGATCTCGGGCTATGGCTGGAGCTCGCGCTCGCCCGCGGGCGGCTCCGGGAGGCGAGAGAGACGTTCTCCGGGATGGCCGAGACGCTCGCGAAGGAAATCGACGAGCTCGCGGCGAAGCGGACTCCGGAATCGCGGCCCGGGAGGGACGAGGCGATCCGCCGCGGCCAGTACGGTTTCGTCGCGTCCGAGTGCGCTTCCCTCGCGGGCGGTGTCGAGGAGGAGAAGTCCTGGCTCGAACGTGGCCTCGCCCTCTCCGAGGGGCGCTCGCCGCACTGCCGGAAGGGACTCGCGCTCCTTTCGGGTCGCCTGGGCGAACTCTCGACCGCGATCGCGGGCGTGGAGGCGCTGCTCGACCCCGAGCGGATCGACCCCTCGCTTGAGATCGTGCGGGCGGACCTCCTGGGCCTCGCCGGGCGGGCCGACGAGGCCCGCACCGCCCTCGATCGTCTGGACGAGTCCTTCCCCGCCCGCGGCGACGTCCAGGCGAAGAGGGTTTGGGCTGCGGCCCTCTCGCGCGACGAGAAGCGGGTCGAGGAGACGCTCGGCGAGGCGAGGGAGGCGCTCGCCGGAAACGCGCGAAGCCTCCGCCAGCTCGCGTGGGTCGAGTCGCTCCTCCACCTCGATCGGGGGGACTCTCTGGAGGCCGCGCGGCGCTACCAGGAGATCGCTCGGAGCGCGCCTCGGTACGAGAGGACCTCGGCCACCGCCCTCTATCGCGCCGCCCGGTGCCATATCGAAGCGGGCAGGCCGGGCGAGGCCGACTGGTCGTTCCTGGAGCGGGAGGGCGAGCCCTGGATGGAAGGCCAGGCCTACCGGGAGCTCGTCGCCGAGGCGCGCCTCTGGCGCGGGATCGCAACCTGGATGGCAGGCGGCGATCCTCTTGGGGAATGGAACTCGCTCGCGTCCCTTTCTCCCGGCGACTACTACCGCGCGGGGTGGGCCGCGGTCCTCTCGGCGCGTCTTCTCGCCGGACGGATCGACGGGAGCGAGTACGCGGCCGCCACGAAAGGGGCGGACTTCGGCCTGGCCGATGACGTCCAGTTCATCCGGGGCGTCGCGCTGGAGCGGGCGAATCGTCTCGCGGAGGCGAAGGCCTCCTACGAGGACCTCCTCGCCCGCCCCGGGCTCGCCGACATGCCCCGTCATTCCGCCCGCCGCCGTCTGGAGGAGATCTCACGGAGATGAGCACAACGAACCGATCGTTCGAGGATCTCGGGTTCACCCTCGCTCTCCCGCGCGATTCCGAAAGGGTTCTCGCCGCGCGGGCGGAGGACCTCGCCCGGGTCGCGAGCCGCCTGGAGACCATCCGCGGGGGCGAGGTCCAGCCGAACGGCGAGCCTGCCCTTTTCCTCGACCTCCCCTATCCGGACCGGAGCGTCCTTCCCGCAGAGACCGTTGCAACGATTCGGGCATGGGCCGCGAATCTCGGGCTGGGCGGCCGCCTGGAAAGGCTCGTCGCGTTCGGGATCGGGGGCTCGGCTCTCGGGCCCAGGATGCTCTGCGAGGCGCTCGGGGGCGAACGGACGAGCGGGGTTCTCTTCGTGGACACGATCGACCCCGAGCGGCTCGTCCCTCTCTGGAGGGGTCTCGAGCTCGCGCGCTCTCATTTCCTCTTCATCTCGAAGTCCGGATCGACCGCCGAGACGGTGGCTCCCTACGCGGACTCTATCCGCCGGCTCCAGGCCGCGAGGCTCATTCCCGCCGACCACGTGACGGTCGTCACCGGCCCCAAGGGCTACCTTCGCTCGGAGGCGCGCCGGCTCGGCCTCACCGCCTTTCCGGTCCCGGAGGGGGTCGGCGGGCGATGGTCGGTCCTCTCCTCGGTGGGGCTCGTCCCGGTCGCCGCCGCCGGGATCGACATCGATTCGCTTCTCGCCGGGGCGCGCGAGATGGACGGGGCGCTCGCCGGGGCCCCTCCCGCGGAGAACCCCGCGGCGAGGCTCGCCGTCCTCCTCCACGAGCACGCGGTCCGGCACGGCCGCCGGATCCTTTGCGCGTTCGTCTATTCGGACCCCCTGGCGATGCTGGGGGACTGGGTCGTCCAACTCGCGATGGAAAGCCTCGGGAAGCCCTTCACGCGTTCCGGTCGTCCAGCGGACTCGGGCCTCACCGTGCTCGCGGCCCGTGGGACCGCGGACCAGCACTCGATCCTCCAGGACCTCGCCCAGGGCCACCCGGACAAGGTCGTCCTCTTCGTCGGGCCCCGCCGCTCCCGGGAGGATCTCGTCCTTCCCGAGGCGCTCCCCGGGACCGGGGCGCCGGCCGCGCTCGCCGGCGCAAGCCTCGCGCGGCTCCTTTTCGCTTGCCGGGCCGGCACGCGGGAAAGCCTCGAGGAATCGGGCCGCCCGGCCTTCGATCTCTCCTTCGAGGAGGTCTCGCCCCGGACGCTCGGCGGGCTCATCGTCTTCTTCGAGCACGTGGTCGCGCTCGCCGCCGAGCTCTTCGATGTCGACGCGTACGACCAGCCGGGAGTCGAGGACGCCAAGAAGAGGGCGATCGCGAACCTGAAGCGGCTGTAGACCTACTCCTGGGCGAGCGACCGGTCCTTTAACGCGAGCTCCATCTTGATCTCGTCGCCTCGTTCGTGGCGTGCGAGGATCGACACCGAGTCGGCGAGGAATCGCTCCTCGTCGGCGTCGTAGAGGACCTCGCGGCGGTAGGACTCCAGGCGATAGCCCTGGCCGATCTCGATCGAGTCCGTGTCCCCCTTACGTTCGCCGACGATCCGGTAGCGGTCGCCGCCCGCGGGCTCGGCGCGGTACCTCACCGTGAAGGGAGCCTCCTTGACTTCGCCGATCGCAAGGCGGATGTTCTTGTTGAAACGGATGGCCGCCGCGAGGACCGCTCCGACCGTGTATCTCGTCTCGACCTCCCAGCCTTCCTCGGGGGCGCCGTCCAGGCGGTCGGGCGAGCCACCCGGGAAAGGGCTCGTGTCGTAGGCCGCCAGAGCCGCGGCGAGACCCGCAAAGAAGTTGGGGTCCTCGGTCTCGTCCGGCTTCTCGGGCTTGTACCAGCGGTACTGGACCTCGGCCGCGTCGTGGAGCCCGCGCCGGTCGAGACTTCCGTCCCTGTCGAAGAGCATCGTGCCGTCCGGAGTCCTGTAGAAGCCGAACCGGCCGGCCGGGGGCTCGACGAAGCGGAAGAGGATCTTCGGGTCGTACGACCACTCGTACTCGGCGAGGAGGTCCGGGTAGCGGGCCTTCCATCTCTCGATCGCCTGATTCGCGTGCTCGATCCCCCGGTCCCAGTCCGCGTCTTCCTTGACGTCCAGAAGGGTCTTCACTCCGGCCGTGAAATTGTCGCCCATGCCCAGGAAGCCCGAGCTCCAAGTGAGGAGGGTATGGGCGGGTCGCTCCAGGGCTTCCAGAACGAAGCGCTGGTAACCCTCGTCGTCCCAGGCCGCGAGATCGAACTCGATCGAAACCTCCTGGTTGTGTTTGCGGTTGTGCTCCATCTGGAGGAGGTACGTCAGCCGGTACTCGTGCCGGGTGCCATCCCCGGAGAGCTGGTCGGCCGCGGAGCTGAAGAACTTCGGCTTCGGCGGGGCGCTGTTGCAGGCGGGGAGCACGACCAGCACGAGGCAAAGGACGATCGGCACGAGCGCGCGTCGCATGCGGTTATTATCTCCTCCCATGGGCGGAACATCGTAGCAGATCGCACAGCGACGTGAAAAACGCACCTCTGCGGCCGAGAACGACCCTCGTTTCCGCCGTCGTCCTTGCCCTGGCTCTGTACGCCGCCGGCACGGCGGTCTGGTACCTTCGGCTCCCCGGTTTCGACGCCGACTACGCGCGCTATCTCCACGGGTCCTTCGCGTCCCGCGCCCTCCCCGCTGCGCTTCCCCTCATCCCCGCAACCCTCGTCCTGGGCCTCGTCTGGGGGGGCCTCGCTCACGCTCCCGCGGCCCTGTTTCGCGGGAAGTTCGGCGCTCCCGCGTGGGCGGCGGTCACGGGGGCGCTTCTCCTCGTGGGAGTTGTGGCGCTCGGCCATCTCCTCTCGGTCCGACCCGGGGCCCGGGACCTCGCGGCGCAAGCCCTCTCGGCGCGATTCCACGACCTCGATGGGTACAGGGTCCTCTCCCGCTGGGTCCTCGTCCCGCTCCAGGCGGCCTGGTATCTCCTCATCGTCTGGACGGCGTTCCGGGTCCTGCTGGCAGCGCGAGGGAGGACCGGACGGGCGCTCCTCGCGGCGGGCGCCGGCGGGGTCCTCCTTGCATTTTCGCTGCCGGGCGGGCCAGGGAGCCACGGGCCCTCGGCGGAAGAAATGGCGGCCGCGCCGCGGCCGAACGTCCTCATCATCGCCTCGGACAGCCTGCGGGCGGACCGGCTCGGCGCGTACGGGGCGAGCCGCCCCACGTCGCCCCGATTCGACGCGCTGTCGCGCCGGGGGGCACTCTTCGAGAACGCGTTCACGGCGGCCGGCGGGACCCTCGAGTCCTGGGCGACGCTCCTCTCCGGAAAATACCCGCCGTCTCACGGCCTGCGCTACAAGTTCCCGTCGCCCGAGGCCCTTGATCGCTTCGCCCGGGATCCGGACCGTCTCCCGGCCCGCTTCTCGGCTGCCGGCTACCGGACCTCGGTCGTGTCGGACTGGGCGGGCGACTGTTTCCGCCTGGCTGACTTTGGTTTCGAGGACACCGCCTGTCCTGACGTCCGGCGCCTCGACGCTTTTCTTTCCGACACTCTACTCGTCCACCACCCGCTCCTCCCGCTCGCTCTCTCGGGGACGCCCCTCGCGCGGCTCATCCCTCGGCTCGAGGAGCGAGCGGGGCCCCTCCTTTCGCCAGACCTCCTCGTGGACAGCGCGATCGACGAAATGGAGCGGGCAAGAGCCGAGGGGCGGCCGTTCTTCAGCGTCTTCTTCTCTTCCGTCACGCACCTCCCCTACGCCGCCCCGGCACCTTTCGCCGGCCGCTTCACTCCAGCCGACTACTCCGGCCCGGACCGCCACCGCCTCTCGGTCTCGGCAGAGGACTTTTTCTTCGCGGCCGATCCGCCCGAGCTCGGCGAGGAGGAGCGAGAGCAGATCCGGGCGGTCTACGACTCGGCAGTGCTCGCTTTCGACGGAGAGCTCGGAAGGCTCCTGGACTACCTCGAGGCGACCGGGCAAGACTCCGACACGATCGTCGTCGTGACGAGCGACCATGGAGACGACCTCTTCGAACCCGGGACGACGCTCGGCCACGGGAGGGACTTCCGCGGGGGCGACCAGGGCTATCGGGTACCGCTCCTCGTGGCTGGCCCCGGCGTCCCGGCCGGACGGTACGCGGGAATCGTTCGCACGGCCGACCTCTCTGGGACTCTTCTCGAACTCGCCGGGCTCCCGGGTCCCGCGGGCGCGGACGGTCGCTCGCTCGTCCCGATTCTCGCCGGAGAGGAGTCGGGCGGGCGGATCGCCTACGCCGAGACGACCTATCTCCTCGCGCCGCCGGTCGAGCCAGGCGCCCTGGCGGTCGAGACCGACGGCCCGGCGCTCGTGGTCGAGCCGCGCCTCGGAGAATACTTCACGCTCGACCCGCGCCTGCACGATGCAGTGATCGCGTCGAAGCTCCGCATGGTCCGTTCGGACGGCTGGAAGCTCGTTCGCACGCCGCTCGCGGCCGGCGGGTCCATCGACCGGCTCTACGACGTCCAGGCAGAGACCCACCACGAGAAGGACGTCTCGGCCGAGCACCCGGAAGTCGCCCGCGAGCTCGCGCGCGAGCTCGAGAAGGCGAGCTCCGGCGGATAGCCCTACCGCCGCCGCGCCTCCAGCCGGCAGTCCATGAGACCGCCGGGATCGGTGAATCGCACGAGCCGGAAGGACCGCCTCCAGGTCGGGGAGGAGATCCAGCCGCCCCGTGCGGGCTTCTGATCCCGGTATTTCCCGCCCCGCGACAGGACCAAGATTCGGAAGACCGTCTTCTCCTCCCTCGTATCCGCGACCCAGTACTCGGGAACGCCTGCGCGAGCATATCCCTCCATGAGATCCACCAGGTCCTTCCTCGCCGTGGTCTTGCTCACCGCCTCCAGGACCATGTCGGGTCTTCCGAGGAGCTCCGTCTTCCGGCGAGGGTTGATCCGCACCCGCCCCGACCGGAAGGAGTCGTAGAAGATGAAGAACCCGTCCGGCTCCGTGGAAATTCCTGACCCGGCGTCGGTGATCCAGCTCGGTGGCTCGAAGAACCGGCCGAAGGCTAGCTCCCGGGCCAGTGGACCGAGAACGTCGTTGATGGCCGCCACGACGGGTCCGTGGTGTTCGTAGTCCTGGGGACTCATCTCGATGTGGACCCTTCCCCGGTAGTAGTGGACGCGAGGGGCCCGCTCGTCGAGTGTCCCGACCCAGCGACGAAAGCCGGCAAGCGTATGGATGTTCGTCGGGATCTCGAGACCGAACAGCGACATGGTTCTCACGGACAGCCCTCCTGTCGGATAGCCTACCGGTCCCGGCGAGCCGCGGCAAGGCGGTCAAATCATCGAAGCAGACAGGCCGCCGGCGCGACCCTGGCGACGGGAAGGTTTTTGCGTGGGATCCTACTCACGGTATCATGGCGATCGACCCGTGGACCATGCTGCAGCGCACCCGAGGCTCGCCGGAGGCGGGGTCCTCCCCGCCCGTGACATCGCTTGCCCCGTTTGCGGGTCCACACGCCGTCGGCCCTTCGCGCGCGAGAAGGGTCTCTCGATCGTGCGGTGCCCTTCCTGCCGGCTCCTCTACGTCAATCCGCAACCCGACCCGCGGGCCGTCCGCGAGTTCTTCTCCAGCCAGTACATCCCCGACGACCGGCTGCTCCAGGCCAACTTCGACGCCTGGCGGCGCGACGCCCTGGCCCGGGAAGCCGCCTTCATCCGCCAGTGGGCGCCCTCCGGGCGGATGGTCGACGTGGGATGCGCCGGGGGCGTGTTCCTCAGCTGCTTCGAGCCGGGCTACGACCGGCACGGTATCGAGCTCTCGACTCGCGCCGTCGAGGTGGCGCGCCGGCGGTTCGGCCTCACCGTGCACCAGGGCACGCTCGGCGACGCTCCCTTTGCCGAGGGGACCTTCGATCTCGTCACGATCCTCGACACGTTCATCTACCTCCCGGACCCGCGGGGGGATCTCGCCCGGGTAAGGCGACTCCTGCGGCCCGGGGGGTGCCTCGCGATCGAACTCCCCGGCTACTGGTGGCGCCTCGTCCGTTGCCACGGACCCCTCAGCCTCGCCTTGCGAGGGGGCTGGTCGACGATGAACCCTGACTGCTTCCTCTTCTTCTACGCCCCGCGTCCCTTCGCCCGACTCCTCGCGCTCGAGGGGTTCACTCTTGTCGCCGTGCATCAAGAGAACACCCCGGCCCGTCCCGGTCGCCTCCTGTCCTCCGCCAATCGGGTCTACATGGCCCTGTCCCGCACGGCGGCGCGAATCACCGCCGGACGCGCGCTTCTCGCCCCGAAGATCCTCTACGTCGCGCGCCGCGACGCGAGTCGACCGTGAGGCTCCCCTCCGAGACGCGGGCGTTCCTCCAGGCCACGGACGGCGTGGAGCTTGACGAGGGTGACCGCCTCTGGACCCGCCGGGACGGCTCTTGCCGGCGGTGGCCCCTGCATCTGCAAGACCCGGTCCTCGAGGAGACCTGGCGCACCCTGTTCAGGCGCGGAAAACACGCCATCGCCTGGGCCGTGGAAGA
Source organism: Planctomycetota bacterium (assembly GCA_016209595.1). GTDB lineage: Bacteria > Planctomycetota > JACQVV01 > JACQVV01 > JACQVV01 > JACQVV01. The sequence goes on along the minus strand of JACQVV010000585.1, from coordinate 723 downwards.
GCCGCGCGCGGACCGGCCACCGACGGGATGCTGGTACGTCTGCCGCGACCGGGAGTTCGACCTCGGCAAGCTCTCGGCCAACACGAGGAGCAAGGTCCGGCGCGGCCGGAAGCGCTTTCGCGTTGAGGAGGTCCCGGCGCCGAGCCTGCTCGACCAGGGCTGGAAGGCGAAGGTCGATACGTGGGGACGATTCGGCTTCGTTCCCGACCGAAAGGCCTTCGAACGCATGTGCCGCCACGCTTGCGAGTCGAATGCCATCCGGGTCCTCGCGGCCCTGGGTGTGGACCACTTCTCGGCGTGGGTCGCGGTTCTGTCCACAGGGGACGGGCACGACATCTACGACCTCGCCTCGACCAACGCGAGCCTCAGGGACTATCCGAACAACGCGCTCTTCTACGTCCTCCTGCGGCGTCTCCTCGCGGACGAGGGATCGACCCGTGTCGACTTCGGCGTCTCGAGCCTCCAGCCGCGTTCCCACGTCGACACCCTGCACCAGTTCAAACTGAGCATGGGATTCGAGGCCGTGCCGATCCACCGGGCGATCCGCTTCCATCCCCTGCTCGCTCCCCTCACGACTGGGCCGGCCCGGATGCTCGTCCGGGCCGTCGCGAACGCGTTCCCCTCCTCGATCAGCATGCAGAAGCTCTGGGGCGCTCTCGAATGCTATGGGGCTGTGAGGAAATAACTGCTACATTCGGCCGGCTGCGGCGCCGCCAGGCTGCG
>JACQVV010000580.1 GCA_016209595.1 Planctomycetota bacterium | reverse complement strand
CCTCCGCACAGGAGGGTCGCTGAAAAGCACGGTCACGGTCACGGAACACGACCACGGTCACGCCCACGGAACACGATCACGACCCGTGACCGTGGACCGTGACCGTCGTCCGTGACCGTGGACCGTGACCGTGACCGTGACCGTGACCGTCAAAGGCAAGCGTGCGGTCGAAAACCGCGAAACCCCAGCCTAAGCTCCGGGCCTCGTCGAGGACCTGGCGGGCCCACCTCTCCCGATCGGGATCGAGGGGCGGGACGGGAGGCTTGCCGTAGTCGATCGTCCGGTCGTAGCGGCCGTTGTCATAGACCTGTTGCAGCAGGGACTGGAGATCGGCCACCACATCGGGATCGTCGCCCGAGAGCGGAATCCGGATTCTCGGCAGGCGGTCTTCCAGCCGGATCGGATACAAATCAAAAGCCCTGCGGTCGTCCGCCCGGTTGACGCAGGCTACGTAGTCGAACGGGGAGGCTGCAGCGCGAGCGAGAGACTCGGGTACGGCCACCGTCCACGCGCCCGATCGCAGGAGGTCGATTTCGACGAGGTTCACCTGGCTCGCGAGGACCTCGGCCTGCTTGGCGAGGTACTTCTCCCTTCCATCCGATCCGGCCGCCTTGTTTGCAGGACTCAGGAGCTCCACCACGGTCACGATGCGATTTCCCAGCCGGTCGCGGATCTCCAGATAGGCCTCGCGGTATTCGGCCTCGGCGATCCGGATCCGGACCGGCTCGGTGGCCTCCGCCACGGCGGCTCCTCCTGCCCCTCTCCCTGGGCCGGAGACGTAGAGATCGGAGTAGATGCCACGCTGAAACTCCCCCGCGCGCTCCACCACGATTCGCTCACCGTTTCGGGCGAAATAGTTCTTGCCCAGGATCCGGTCGAGTTCATGGCACAGGTACGCGATGAGCCTGTTGTGGACGTCAAGCCAGCCTCCCGCATCTTCGAGATACGGGTCCATGCCGGGAAAGGGAGAAGGCATCGCGATGACTCCGCGTTCAGTATACCCCGACGGTGCATTCTGCTCCGTTCGGTTCCGCTCCCGCGTCCGAGAAACGGCCGGGAGCGTGAGGTGGAGACACCCAGCCCATGGGACGGCCACATCATGGGTATCGGTCATCTGGGTCCGAGCGGACCCTTGAGTTCTCGCGCTCTTGGGCGGAGCATGGACTTGCCGCCGGAGGAACGGGGGAATGGACATGCCTATCAAGTTCGCCTGCTCGTGCGGGAAGCATCTCGTCGCGCCGGAATCGAAAATGGGCCAGTCGATCCGGTGCCCACAATGCGGGGAGGTCCTGGTCGTCCCGGGAGCCTCGTATCCAACTGTTGTGCAGGCCCCGCCGAAGTCCGGACCCACCGACCGCGACCACGGCGAGATCCAGGAACTCGTCGCCCGGTCCCGCCTCGATCCCGAGGTCGCGCGGCGCACCACGGGAGCCTTCCGACGGATCGCCGAGGCGGCCTGGGAGATGAAGAAGCGGTGACGCGCGCCGGAGCCGCGGCGTTCGCCGCCCTACTTCTGGTCGTCCCCGCGCCGGGGCGTGCCCAGGAGGAGGAAGTCCTCGACGAGGGGACGCTGGCGATCGAGATCGGCTCCCGTCCCGCCGGCAAGGAGACGTTCCGTTTCGTCCGCGAGGCGTCGGGGAAGCGCGTCCTGTCGGGACGGCTTGTCCTCTCGGCGCCAACTCGGGTCGAGGCCGACTACGAGCTCCGGGTCGGCGCCGAAAGCCCCTGGGTCGAATCGTACGCTACGAACGAGCTGGGCAAGGAGCGTCTCGAGGTCCGCGAGGTCGGGAGGGATCTCCTCATCGAATCGGGCGGCGCGAGCGTGGCGGTCGCCGGGTGGCCCGGGAAGGGCGTGGTCGTCGATTCGAACGCGCTCGCGCATTTTGCGCTCCTCCTTTCGGCCTACGATCGAGAGAAGGGGGGCGTGCAGGAGGTCCCCGTGCTCGTCCCGCAGCTCGGGGGCGGAATGGTCGTTCGCGTCGCGCCCCGGCCGTCCAGCACCGAGCTCTCCCGGTGGTTCGTGGCGGCTCCCCATCATGGAGTTCGCCTCTGGACGGACTCGCGCGGACGCCTGGTACGCGTTGAGAATCCCGCCGCCGGCCTGTCGGCCGCGCGGGAGGGTGTCTCCTTTTCCGCGCCCGAGCCCGCGCCGCCGGCAGAGATCCTGTCGCGCGAGGTCAAGTTCCCCGGTGGGGGAGGGGTGGAGCTCGCTGGGACGGTCCTCGAGCCCAGGGGATCCCGCGGGCGAGCGCCCGGGGTGATCCTCCTCTCCGGGGCCGGACCGCACGACCGGCGAGGGAACCCGGCCCGGTCCCTCTACCGCTGGGACCACCTCCGGGAGCTCGCTCTCGCCCTCGCCCGGGCCGGGTACGCGGTCCTCGCGTTCGACGACCGAGGCGCCGGCGCGAGCGCCGGCGACTTCTCCCGCGCCGGTCTCTCCGATCTCGCGGCCGACGCCGTCGCGGCCGCCCGGTTCCTCGCGACCCTTCCGGGCGTCGATCCGCGCCGGATCGCTTTCGCCGGACACGACGAGGGAGGGCTCGTGGCGCTGCTTGCCGCCGAGGGTTTGCGCGCGCGCGCGGCCGAGCCGCCCGTGTCGGTGCCGCCCGCGGCCGTCGTCCTCCTCGCGACGCCGTCCCGTCCCTTCGCTGAGATCGTCCTTTCGCGAGAGCTCGCGGCGCTCGCCGCGCGGGGCGCTTCGGAGCGAGAGCTCGGCCAGTATCGAGCCGGCCGCGAGCGCGCCCTCGGTCAGATTCGAGAGTCCTCCGGCGATGACATCGAGATCGAGGACGAGGACGGCGAGAAGAAGACCCTGTTCGTGAAATACCTTCGCGAGCGGCTCGCCCTCGACCCGCCCGAGCTCGCCGCCCGATGCCGCGCTCCGATCCTCGTCCTCGCCGGAGACCAGGATGTCGAGATCCCGAGCGAGGACACGCTTCGCTTCCAGGAGGCCCTCCAGGGAGCGAAGCACCCGAACCACGTCGTCCGGATTCTCGAAGGGCTCGACCACCTGCTCTCCCCGCCCGAGTTCGGCGCGGCCGACCTTTGCGACGAGGGCCGCGAACTCGGGCCGGAGTGCGCCCGAGCGGTCGCCGAGTGGCTCGCCGTCGTTCTCTCGAGGTGAGCCGCTCGCGTCCGGGTGTCATTCCTCCGATTCGCGCAGGGGGCCGAGCGCCCACTTCTTGTCCGGGTCGTCCTCGGAAATGGCCTCCACGTGACCGTCGGGGAAGAGGACGTTGTAGGCGCCATCATGATGTCGGCCCGAGCGGTCCGAGATCATGACGATCCGGGTAGGGAGTCCGGTGCCGCAGTGCCATCCACCCCTGTTCGCAAGGTAGGCGTCACAGTTATCGTAGGCTCGGAAGCTCGTCCCTTCTTCCCGTCCCGCCGCCAGGGCCTCGCCGTCCGGGGCGTCCCCGGTCGCCGGACAGACGAAATGGGATGAGTCGTCCTCGCATCCCGTCCGATAGAGCGTCGCGAGATACTCGACGCCTTCGCAGCGGGGAAACTTGTCGTTGTTCTCGTCGGCGTAGAGGATCTGCGCCTTCCCGAGCTGATTGAGGTTGCTCTTGCAACGCGCGAGGTCTTTCTTCGCCCTGGCGTCGTGGAGCGCCGCGACGCCAATCGCCCCGAGGACCGCGACCATGAAGGCGACCAAGAGGAACTCGACGAGCGTGTAGGCGGCCCTGGGTCGAGCGAGCATGGCGGCGACCTCCTCACCGAAGATTCTACACCCAGGCGCGCCGGGGCCGAAACCCACGCCCCGAAGATCCCGGGGTTTGGGAGATCCCTCAGCGGTCCGTCGCGCGACGCAACGCGGAGATCGCGGACTCCTGGATCTCCGCCACGTGGCGGGCGAGGCTCGCGTCGTATTCCCCCCCCGCGATTCGCGCGAAGACCGCCGCCTGCTCCTCGAAGCGGGAGGCGGCCTCGCCGAGTTCGCCCGAGACCGCAGGAGCGCGCATGCGCGACCCCGGACCTGGAGCGCCATGGCGCGACCCCGGACATGGAACCGCCGAGGCGGCCCAGCGGCAGAACTCCGCGGCAGCCGTCCGCGCGCGCGCCCAGAAGCCCGGGCACCCCCCCCGCCGTCCCTTCTCGATCTCTTCGGCCCACGCCTTGAACGCCGCCGTACCGTGGCGGAGCGCCTCGCGCGGAGCGGGCATGTTCGCGCTCGGCGCCTCTCCGGCGAGGAGCGCCAGGGCGTCCGAGAGCGCCCCGCGCGCCGCGGCAGCCGGATCGTAGCCGGTTTCCAGGCCGCCGAAGCCGACCACGTGGAGCCATTGAACGGGGTCCGCCCGCCCGATGAGATCGTACCTTACACGGGAACGACCGGCGCACGGGTGGCAGACCAGATACTCCCCCGAAGCCTCGTCGAACCCCTCTGCGAGGCCCCAGCAAGAAGCCCGAGAACCCTCGGCCTTCTGCTCTAGACTCATCGGTTGCCAGATCAGCGCTGGGATCCCACACTCGATCGACCGCCGGGCGGCTTCGCGGGCCCGTTCCAGCGCATCGGACCTTTCACGGTCGCTGGGGATGGGCCGCGCCGCCGGAGAGTTCCCGATGAGGTCGACGGTCTCCTGATCGATCCCGAGCCGCCGGTCTCCGTCGAACCGAGACCACTCGAGCGCGCAGGCAGACCAGAGCTCCGCGCCGCCGAGCGCATGGCTCGATTCGAAGGCATGCCCGAAGAGCCCCGCGAGGATGCCCGCGGAGAGCGGCCGTCCGGCCTTCGCGCAGCAGACCTCGAGGCACTGGAGCCGTCCGGAGAGCGCGGGGCCGAACTCGACCTGGATCGTCACGGGTCGGACTACTCCTTTGCGACCGCCTCGAGGATCGCGTTCTCGTCCACGTTCCGACCCGCGTCGAGCGCCTCGCGGCCGGTCCGGTCTCCGGCGCCCGGTGGTTGGAAAAGGATCTGGAGGTCGTCCGGGCCGGCCGGCTCGAAGGCCTCGCGCGATAGGACGATCGCGCCGTCCGCTCGCTTGCCGTACGTGGGGAGCATGGCTTGGGCAGGTTCCGTCCCGGACCGCGGCGCGGCGGGCATCCGATCGTCCCGGACCCGGACGCCGTCGATCGAGACGCCGTCCATCCCGCGGATCGTGAAGGTCGCTTTCCCGATCGCTCCCTTCCAGCGGGCGCCGGTGGCCAGGATGTACGAGACCGCGGAATCGGGAAACGTATCCTCGGTGTTGTAGGAGTCACCGAAGTAGACGTCCGCGGGGACGCCGTAGCGGACGCGGACGGTCGTCTTGCCCGCGGCTGGAACTGCGATGCCGAAAACGTGCCAGGTCTCGGTCCATGTCTTCGGCCCCTCGGCTCCCATCTGGACCTTCCGGGCGATCGCCGCGCAGGAAACGCCGTTCACCCAGGTCTTGAAGCCGACGAGGGCGCGATGGGCGCTGAACCGTCCCACGGCGATCCGCACTCCCTCACCGGGGAAGCCCACGTCGAGGGTGGTCGCCAGGCCGGAGTTTGCCAGAACGAACGTGGCGTCAATCACGGCGAACGAAGGGTGAAGCTCGATCGAGACCTCCTCGCTCTCCATGGAGACGGCTCCGGCCGCGCTCTCGTCCATGGGGCCGAGGTTCGCGCCCGCGCCCGCCGGGTCGGGCGCGAGGTCGGCGAGCGCAGTACACGGGAAGAGGAAGAGGAGGGACGCGAGAAGGGTCGGTCGCATGGTCTTACGCGCTCAAAAAAGGGCCAGTGTAGGTGACATATCCGCTCGCCGTCTCCCAAACCTTGATCTCGGCGAGCGGGAGGTCAGCGAGGCGCTCCCAGATCCAGATCGCGAGGCGCTCGGCCGAGGACTGGGGGAGGAGGTCGTTCAGGTTCGAGTGGTCGAGGTGCGAGAGGACGCGCTCCCGGACGATCCGATCGAGCTCGAGGAAGTCGTAGACCATCCCCTCCTCGTCGAGCGGCCCTTCGAGCGTGACCGCGAGGCGCCAGGTGTGTCCGTGGAGGGGTTCGGGCTTCCCCCGGTACGAGGCGAGCCCGTGGGCGGCCTCGAAGGTGAATTCCTTGGTGACTCGCATCGGGAAGCGCGGGGCGTCAAGCGCGCGCTCGGGATTTTTCCTTGGCCGTCTCGAGATATCGCTCGGCCTCGATCGCGGCCGCGCAGCCGGTCCCGGCGGCGGTGATCGCCTGGCGGTAGACGTGGTCCTGGACGTCGCCCCCCGCAAGAACCCCCTCGACGCTCGTCCGCTGCCTCTTGTCGGTGACGATGTAGCCCGCCTCGTCGAGCTCGATCTGGCCCGCAAAGATCGATGTGTTCGGCAGGTGGCCGATCGCGAGGAAGAAGCCGTCGATCGGGATCTCCCTTTCGGCCCCGGTCTTCACGTTCGCGAGCCTCACCGCCTCGACGAAGTCGTTCCCGCTGACCGCGACGGGAAGTGTCTCCCAGAGGAACTCGATCTTCGGGTTGGCGAGAGCCCGCTCCTGCATGACCTTGGATGCGCGGAGCTCCTTCCGGCGGTGGACGAGATAGACCTTGCTCGCGTGGTGGGTCAGGTAGGTCGCCTCCTCCATCGCGGTGTCCCCTCCGCCGACCACGCAGACCACCCGGTCCTTGAAGAAAGCGCCGTCGCAGGTGGCGCAGGTCGAGACCCCGCGCCCGCCGAAGAACTCGTCCTCGCCCGGGATCCCCAGGCGCCGGGGGGTCGAGCCCGTGCAGAGGATCGCCGTGTGGGCGCGGTAGGTTTCCTCCGCCGTCGAGACGACGAGGGGGCGGACCTTGAAGTCCACCGCCGTCACGTTTTCGCGAACCACGCGGCAGCCGAACCGGAGAGCCTGCGCCTCGAACGCCTTCATGAGTTCCAGTCCGTGGATGCCGCGCGGGAAACCGGGGAAGTTCTCGACCTCCGAGGTCGTCGTGAGCTGCCCTCCTATCTCGTAGCCTCGCTCCCCGCTCCCAGAGAAGAGGAGAGGTGAGAGGTTCCCCCTGCCAGTGTAGAGGCCCGCCGTCCAGCCCGCCGGCCCGGAGCCGATGATGATCACATTCTCGATCATTTTTTTATGTACTTAGGAAAAGGGTTCTTTGCGGCCGCCGACGATGATCACGTTCTCGATCTGGTTTTTTAAGTACCTAAAGAAGCTCCCTATAT
>JACQVV010000051.1 GCA_016209595.1 Planctomycetota bacterium | reverse complement strand
GTCTTGAGCTGTTTCAGGAGCTTCTGGATCTCCTGCATGTCGTCGGCGGCGAACTCGATGTGTTCCGCAAAGACGACCGAGCCCTCGTCGGCAAGGACCTTGCTCACCTCGCGGGTCTTGTCCAGCGCCTCTCCCTGCTTCTCCGCGGCTTCGAGGATCTGGGCGCGATCGGTCCGCTCGGGGCGGCCATCCGGCTGCGACTGCCTCTTGGTGTCGATCGCCTCGGTGGACTCGCGAACGGACTTCTCGGTGGCGAGGACGGCTTTGAGCTCCTCCAGGAGGTTGTAGATCACCTGATCCTGGCGCTGCTGCTCGTACTTTCGCTCCTCCTCCTCCAGGTCGCGTTCGAGCTTGTTGAGGTACTTCTTCGCCCGCTCCTGCTCCTCGCGGCCGCCCTGGGAGTCCTCGGACTTCATTTTCTGGCCGGCCTGGTTCATCTTCTGGCCGGCCTGCTGGGCCGTCTTGGCCGCCTCTTTCTTCTTCTCCTCTTCGAGTCGCTGGGCGAACTCCTCGAGCTCCTTCTCGATCTCCTCCTGGCGCTTGCGGATGCGCTCGAGCTCCTGTTTTTCCTCCTCGGTGAGCTCCTCCTTGCGGATCCGTTCGAGCTCCTCGCGGGCTTCCTCGAGCTCCCGCATCGCCTGGCGTTGATGCTGCGCCGACTGCTCGGACTTCTGCTCTCCCATCTGCTGCCCCGACTGCTGCATCTGGCCGTTCGCGTTCTGGGCGCCCTGCTGGGCGTTCTTCATCCGCTCCTTGTTCGCCTCGGAGGGCTCCCGTTCGGCCATCTCGCCAAGCTGCTTCGCGAGTTCCTCTGTCTTCTTCGCGAGTTCTTCCTGCTCGCGGGCGAGCTTCTCGAGCTCCGGGGCCGACGCCCGGTCGAGCTCCTCTTTCATCTTCTCCAGGGCCTCCTTGGCCTTCTGGAGGTTCGCGAGGGCCTTCTCCTGCTCCGCGCCGGCCTTCTGTTGCTCTCCGCCCTGCATCTCCTCGCCGGCCTGGTCCATCTTCTGTCCGGCCTCTCCGGTGGATTGACTGGCCTCCTGGCCGGATTTTTTCGCGCCTTCCGAGGGCTGGTTCCGCGCTGCGTCTTCGAGAGCCTTGGCGAGCTCCCTGGCCTCCTTCGCGAGGTCCTTCTGTTCCCCCGCGAGGCGCTCGCGCTCCTCGCCGGTGCCCTGAAGCGCCTCCTCCAGAGCCTTCTTCGCCTCTTCGAGGTTCGCGAGGGCCTCTCGTCGCTCGGCCTGGGCGCTCTGGGCAGCCCCTTCCCGAGCGGCCTCGGCCATCTTCCTGGCCGCCTGGTCGAGCTTCTCGGCGGCGGACTCGGTCCGGTCGGCGGCGCGACCCAGATCCTCGGCCTCTTCGCGCTTGCCGGGGTCCTCGGCGTCCCGGGCCGCCTCGGCGGCCTTCTCCCCGAGCTCGGCGCCGAGCTCCCGGGCTTCCTCGGCCCGGTGGGCGGTCGCCTCGGGAGTTTCCTTCGCACTGCCCACGCTCTCGGCGGTCTGGCGCTCCGCTTCTCGCGCCTTCTGGAGCTCGGCAAGCGCTTTCTGGAGCGCGTCACCGGCCTCGCGGCGCTCGGACGGGGCGGAAGAATCTCCCCGCTCGGACTTCTGCGCCGCGGATTCCATCTTCTCGCCGGCGGCCTGGGTCTCCTGTCCGGCCCTCTCCACGCTTTCGCGGGATCCGGCGGGCTCGCCCGAGGCCTGGCGCTGGAGCTCCTGGCCGAGCTCGTTGGCCTCGGACGCGAGTTCTTTCTCTGCCTCGGCGAGCTCCGCCTCGGTCGGGGCTTGGCCGCGGGCGAGCTCGTCCTTCAACGCTTCCAGACGCCTCTTCTGCGCATCCAGGTCGGCGAGCGCGCCCTCCTGCTCGCCCTGGGCCCTGCGGGCCTCGCCGCGGTCGAGATCGTCCGCCGCGCGCTCCATCTTTTCTCCGGCCTGACGCACACCCTGCGCGGCTTCTTCGAGGGGGTTCTGGACTCCCTCGGGTTTGCCTCCCGCGAGCTTCTCCAGCGCCCCGGCGAGCTCCTCGGCCTTTCGCGCCATCTCGGCCTGCTTCTCCGCCAGGGCCTCGCCGGACTCGCTCGGGCTCCCCGCTTCGGCCTTCTGGGCCTCGGCGCGCGCCATCTCGGTCTCCTCGGCCGCCTTCGCGAGGTCGCGCTTCTCGGCCGCCGCGGCGGCGCTCTCGAGGTGCTCACTCGCCTTCCGGAGCGCCTCCGCCTTCTCGGCCTCGCCCGACCGCTTGGCCTCCTTGGCGGCGGCGGCGGCCTCCTCGGCGAGCCGGGCGCTCCGCATCCTGGTCCGGGTCGACTCCTGCTCCTTCTCGCCTTCCGCTTTCGCCTTGGCGATCTCGTTGCCCGACTCCTCGATCCGCCGGGAGAGCTCGGAGGGCCCGGACTCGGCCTTCTCGCGCGTCGTCTGGGCGAGCTCGCGCTCCTTCCGGGCGAGATCGTCGATCTTCTCGATCGCCTCCGACAGGTCGCGTAGAGCGGCTTCCTTGGCCTTCTCGGGCGTCTCGATATCGGCCTGCTTCTCGCCGAGGGCCTTGAGATCCTCCGCCATCCGGTCCAGGCTCGACTGGCCCTGGGCCTTGCGTTCCTCATCGATCATCTTCCGGAGCTTCTCCAGGGCCGCCTCGAGATCCTTCCTGCGTTCGACGTTCTCGGAGTTCTTCCGGGCCGCGTCCTCCTCTTTGGCAAACATCTCGTCGAGTTTCCGCCCGTTCTCCTCGAGCTCGCTCGATCGGTCCTTCGCGGCCGCCTTCTCCGTCCGGTCCAGGAGCTCCTGCTGCTTCTTCAGGAGCTCGTCCATCTTCTCCTTGGCCTCCTTCGTTTCCTCGGATGCCGCGTCCTGGAGCTTCTCGTCGAGGGTCTGGAGCTCCTTCATCCGCTCGTCGTGCGCCTTCTGTATCTCGTCGAGCTCCTTCTGGAGGGCGCGGAGCTTCTCGAGCTCCTTGTCTGGATCGTCGTTCGGGAGCCGGTCCTCCAGGATGTCCACGATCCGCTGGAGCTTCGCGGCAACCTCGGCCTGCTTCTCCATGATCGCGCTCCGGCGCGGTTCCTTCTCCGAGAGCATCCGGACGATCTCCTTCATGTCGCCCTCGACGATGTCCTTGGAGAGGGCTTCGAATGCGGCCTCGAGCCGCTCGGCGCGATAGTGGTCGCCCTTCTCCTTGTAGCGCTCCTTGAGGCGCTGCATCTTGGCGGAGAGCGAGCTCAGGATGTCGAGCGCCTGCTGCTGCTGCTTCATCAGGGCCTGGTAGCCTTCCTCCTCGCGCGGTTCGTCGTTCTGCGCGAGGAGCGCGGGGCCGAGGAAGAGGCTGGCGGCGGCGGCCAGTGCGGCCGGGACGAGGACGGTCTTCATCTAGGGTCTCCTTGTTCGCGCTACTCGAAACGCTCGCGCGTCATCTGGTTCACTCGTTCCTGGAGATCCCGGAGGCGGCGCGCCTCCTGGACGACCTCGTAGTAGTTCTCCCACTTGCCGAGGAGGCCGAGGAGCTCGTCGAGACGGGCGAGGATCTCCGTTTCCCTGTCGATCGCTGCCTCGGCCGCGGCGGACCGGCCCGGGGCGTCCGCGGCGGCGAGGAGCTCCTCCATCTTCTGGACGACCGCGGGAGAAAGGTCCTTCGCCACCTCGTCGATCAGAGGGAGCATCTCGACCAGGTGGATCGGCCGCTCGGCCTGGAGGTCGTTGTCCACGAACCTCTGGTTCACCTTCACGAGCTCCACGGCGATTCCCTCGGCCATTCGCGTGATGCGGTCGTTCTGCTCGTTCCTGAGCCGTAGGACGGGCTCCCGCAGCGACTCCGCATCCTGGCCGGCCTGGGCGTCGTCCGCGGCCTTCTCGGTGCCCTCGCGAATCTGCGTCTCCCGACTCTTCATGTCGAGGATGAGGTTCTTGAGCGAGCCGAGGTCCTTGTCGGTCTGCTCGAGGATCCGGCTCTTGGAGACGACGGCGATCGTGAAGAACCCCGCCGCTCCCACCTGCGGCGCGAGCGAGAGCCGCTCCACGCGGCGGTTGTCTGTCGCCAGGACCCGGAAGCGCACCGTGTCCCCCTCCTCCAGCGCGCGGCGCCGCTCGCCGAGGCTTGTCTTCTCGACTTTCTCGATTCGCGAGAGCTCGAAGCGGTGCCGGATCTCCCGCCGGAGAGGGAGGGACTCGCCCTGGGCGGGAGAGAAGAGGACGATCCGCTCCGAAGGCGCCTCGCCCTCGTCCGTGAAGAGTTCGATCGCGATCTCGGCGAGCCCGTGGTCGTCCGTGACCTCGGCGGTGAAGTCGACATGCGCCGTCGGAACCCGCTCCAGGCGTGTCTCCGAAGCGAAGGGGAGGATCTTCCCGAACTCGGGTGTCCGGTCGCGCACGACCTGCAGCGTGTACGTCGTATGGCGGCGGTTCGAAAGGCCGCTCTCGCCCAGGACCTCGAAGTGGAACTCGACCCGAGTCACGTCCGGGCCCGTCCCGGGTGCCCGACCGGGATCCCGGTCGAAGCGGTTGTCGAGGTCGATCGTCGCGGCGAGCGTCTTCTTATCGTCCCCGGCGGGGGGGATCGCCACGCGCGACTCGGGTCTGGGGAGCGGCGATCGGTCGAAGACGAGCCAGGCTTCCCGAAGCGGCTGGCTCGCTCGCGTCTCGACGTGGATGCGCGAGCCGAGGCAGGTCTTGCGTTCCGCCCGCTCGACCTCGGACAGGACGTTCCGGAAGCGGAGTTCCACCTCCTGGAGTTGGGTCGATTCTTCGGTCGAGAGCTCCCCGCTGCCGAGCCGGGCTCGCACGTCCGCGAGTTCCTTCTTCACCGCGAGATAGGTGTCCCAGGCCTCGTCGCGGCGGTTCATGTATTCGGGGTACTCCATCCAGAGGGTCGCCTGAAGGAGCTCCGGAGGGACGAGGACCGAGATCTCGTAGACCGGCTCCTCGTCGTCGTCATCTCCCGCGGCGAGGTGGACGTGGCAGGACTCGGCGAGGTCGATCCCCCGCTCGAAGAAGCGCGTGGGGACCGCTCGAGCCTCCCCGCTCGCATCACGACTCTCGGCCGCTTTCTGGGTGAGATGGATCTCGAGTGGCCCACCGCCCTCGGCCTCCCCGCGCAAACTCACTTCCCGTGGGACTTTCCCCTCGACGTAGGCGAGCATCGGGTAGACGCCCGCGGAGGTCTCGATCCGGGCATCGGGAAGACGGATCTCGATCCCGCGGCCGGGCGCGCTGGTCGCGGGAAGGCCGGCCTGCGGAACCAGAAGGTAGAAGGGCGACCGGCGGTCGGGATCGGGAACGTAGGCGAGCTCCTCGCGGTCCACCGGCAAGACCGAGAGATAGAAGACGATCTCCTCGGTGGCTGGGGGCAAGACGGCGGCGAAGGTGCCGTCCGCCGCTCGCTCCATCTCGAACTCCTCCCATTCCTCGTCCTCGGGTCCGGCGGACCGATGCCGGAGGTAGACCTCGACGGACTCCGGCCCGCCGGGCGCCTCCTCTTCGGACAGGGCGACCGTGAGGGGAACGGCCTGGCCGGGGGGGACGGGATAGGCCCGGAGGACGAGGGCGACCGTGGTCGAGCGGGGCCAGTCCACGGGACGGAAGAGGACGTTCCTCGCGAACCAGATCTTTGCCTGGAGCGGCAGCAGGATCGCGACGAGCGCCACGCCCGTCCAGGCCGCGGCCGGGAGGAGCCCGGCCGCGGCCACCTTTCCGGGGCGGAGCATCCGCGTGAAGTTCACGCGCCCGAGAAGGCCGTCTGTCTCGCGGAAGACCGCCTCGGTGAGAGCGACGGAGTCCGCATAGTCCGGCTGGCGTATCAGGCGCGAGAGCTGGAGCGTCGCGATCAGGCGGCCCTGGAGGAAGGGGTTCTCCCGCTCGACGTGCTTGGCGATATCGTCGGATGAGATGGGGTAGAAGAGGGGGAACAGGAGATGGCGCCACGAGAGCCACGCCAGGGCCGCGAGCGCCGCGACCTGGAAAGCGGCGCGGACGGCGAGCGGCAGGTGGAGCCAGAGGTCGAGAGCGAAGTGGACGAGCAGGTACAGGCCAAGAAGGAGCAGGATCCGGGAGACGCCGGCGAGGACGTAGAGCAACCGGAGGAACAGCCGGACGCGGCCGATCCTCTTCTGGATGAGGGCGAGCGACATGGGGCGTTCAGCGCTCGACCGGCTCGACGCGGACGCTCGCCGGGGCGATCGGTCCGGCGCCTGGCCCCTGGGCGGATCCACCGAGCAGGCCGTTCAGGATCCCGGCGGCCTCCTCCTGGACACGCTCCCTTGGCGCCGCGGAGAGCTTCTGGGCGAGCTCCTGTTCCCATCCCTCGAGTCTCCCCGCCGCGTCGGACAGCCGGCGCGCGTCCGCGAGGGCGAGGTCGGCCACGACCAGGACGAAGGGCGCCTCGTCTCCGGAGGCGGGGAAAGGCCCGAGGAGGACCTGGGTCTGGCCCGCGCCGTCCACGACCCAGACCTCGGCCGCCGCCTCGACGTAGCCGCGCCAGAGGGAGATCTCCCCGACGTTCCCATCCAGGCCGTTGTTGTAGGCGACCACGATCCGGTACCGTCCGGGTCCGTCGAGCCCATCCACTGGGTAGCGCAATCGGTAGGACTCCCCGGGTTGAAGAACGAGTTCCCCGTCCCGGGTGATGGGGCGCGGCGATTCGTCATCCACCTGCGACGGCTTGAGGTAGCCCGGAACAACCTGTCCGTGCCGATCCACGCTGAGGGTGTAGAACGGGCCCTTGCCACGGGTGAAGATGGCGAGCGCGTTCGAGGAGCGGTTCGTGAGGGTGAGGAGGACGCGAGCGGGTTCGCCCGCGCCCAGGGGCGAGGAGTCCGTGACGAGGTCGGCCATGAGGGTCGTCCAGGCGCGCGATCGCCAGAGCTCGTGCACCTCGGTCGGCCGGCTGGGCGCGTGTCCCGAGCCGGCGAGCGATCGCTCTCCTTCCTGGACGACAACTTCCTCTCCCCGGTCGCTCTGGAAGCGGACGCGACCCTCAAGGACGGTGAGCACCGTGCGGTCGGCGTCCGTCTCCATGTCGAGCGATGTGCCGGTCACCAGGACACGCGCGTGGGCAGTCGAGAGCACGAGGGGCCGGCCGCCCTCGGGAGTCGGTTCGGCGTCCAGGAGGACCTTGCCCGTCTCGATCCGGATCTCGCGCGGGTCCTCGAGGACGAACGCCGTTCCGGCGTCGAGGAAGACCGTCCCCGCGCCGGCGATCCGGACCTCGCTCACCTGCGCGGTCGGATTGACGATCCGAGCGCCGTTCTGGACGAGTCGCCGCCCGGGGGCGCGGCACGTCTCCCCGTCTTCGAAGCGTAGCTCGCCGGAGACCACCGCGACTTCGAATCCCGGGGCGGAGGACGCGCTCCCCTCCTCGCCGGAAAGGACGATGACGAGCGTGGCGAGCACGAGACAGGCGGCGGTCGCCGCGAGGAAGATCGAACCGTAGACTCGCGCCCGGTGCGGGCCCACATGGGCCGGGGCTTCGCCCTGGGTCCGGATGCGCTCCTTCAGGTCTTCCCAGCCCCCGGCGGACGGCTCGAAATCGCCGAACGGGCGTGTATATTCGAGGGTCTGCTCGATGCTTTTTCTGTGGCCCTCGCAGGTGTCGCATTTCCCCAGGTGGCGCAGGATCTCGACCTCCTGCACTTCCGGCAGCTCTGCCGCCAGGTACGCGACCAGATGTTCCTGGACCTCGTCGCAGCGCATGTCGAATCCTCCCGGAAACGACGCGGGCCGGTCGTCTATCCGGACGACCGGCCCGTTTCTTCCTCGAAATAGGGCTGGAAATGGTCGCGCAGGAACTTCACCGCCCTCGACATCCGGGACTTCACCGTTCCCTCCGGGATGTCGAGGATCTCCGCGACCTCGCGGTACTTGAGCCCCTGGATCTGGCTCATGGCAAAAACCAACCGGAGCTTCTCGGGCAGGGTTCCGATGGCCCGCGCCACGCGCTCCTCGTGTTCCTTCTGGAGCAGGTGGCCGGGCGGCCCGACCCCCTGCGCCTCGTGCTGATCGCGGACAGGCTCCCCCTTCTGGTTGTATCGCTCCCCGTCCAGGGGGAGCTCGGCGGGGCGCCGTCGCCTCTTGTCCCACTCGTTGAGCCAGAGGTTTTTGGCGATCTGGAAGATATAGGTGGAAAACCGGCCGGTCGCCTGGTAGCGCTTCCGGCTCTTCCAGAGGCGCAGGAAGACCTCCTGGGCGTAGTCCTGCGATGTTGTGTAGTCGCAAGTACAGCGATAGAAGAACTTACAGATGGGGCGCCGGTAGGTGTCGTAGATCTTCCGGAGCGCCTGCTCACTGTCGTTCTCCTTGACCGCCAGCATCAGCCGGACGTCCTGTTCGTTGTCGAACATGGTCCGGCTAGCTCTTGCAATCAGGTAGAAACCGGTCGGAGGCCAGATCGTTCGCCGCTCTAGGAAAAAAATCTACCTCTGGAAGATCGGCAAGTAGCGGTACGGGATCTGGAGAATGACGCAAGCCATGGCCGTCGCGAAGGGCGGCCCCACCTGGCAGTCCCAGGTCCCGTCGGCCTGTTGCTCGCCCAGGAGTTCGTCCCGGATGAAGGGGTACCAGTTCTTCCAATGGCTGCCGCCCGCCACGAACATCGCCTGGATCGCGTAGTAGTGTCCGTAGTAGAAGAAGTAACTCCGTTCCTGGACCGTGAGGCGCTTGCTGTCGAGATACTCCAGGCCGTTGGCGACGATGCGGCGGAGGTCCTTGCCTTCCTCGCGAAGCGCTTCCCGGAGCATTTCGCTCTCGTCGTCGTAGACTCCCGCCGAGAAGAGCGACGTGAGCCCCGCAGCCGTGAGCGCGAACGAGTCGCGCGACAAGGCAAGGTCCTGGTACTTGAAAGAGCCGTCGGGGTTGGCGCAGCGGACGACGTACCGGATCGCCTTCTCGATCGTGGCGCTGTTCACCTGGATCCCGACGTTTCTCGCCGCCCGCAGTGCCTGGAGCTGGCAGACCGTGACGGAAAGGTCGGCGTCCGAGGCGAGCGGGAGATACCGCCAGCCACCCGCCCCGTTTTGCCACTTCACGATCCCCTCGATGGCCCGCTTGAGACCCGAGCGCACATCCTGCCGGTGCGTCATCCCGTAGACCTCGGCCAGGAGAAGCGTGGCGAAGGCATGCGAGTACATGCGCGTACCCCGCGTCCCCTCGTCGGTGATGAAGCCCGAGTCCTTCACTTGCTCGAGGATGTACGCGAGGCCCTTCTCCACGTTCTCCCCGTACTTGCCCCGGCCGGGGAGGTTTCCGCTGGCCAGGAACGCCATGCAGGCGAGAGCGGTGACGCCAACGTGGCGGCCCATCCGCTTGGTGACCTGGTAGGCGTAGTTGAGCTTGTAGCCGATGTCGCAGGCCCAGTAGCCGTCCTTGTCCTGGTTCTCGGCGAGCCACGCGAGGCCGCGGTCGACGGCAACCTGGGTCTCGCGGGTTATCTCGGAGGTGTCGCGGTCCTGCGCCCAAACAGGCAGGGCGAGAGCAACGAGGAGAATCGCGAGAATCGTCGTGCGTGTAGGCATGGGTTTGGCTCCGCTAGCGGAGCAGATCATCCTAACCGGGAGATGGGGGAGCAGGCAACCAGGCCCCTTTCAGGCTTCAGGCTTCGGGCTCTTGGGCACAACTTTTCCCCGCCTTCTTCCAGGCCCGCCGGAGGTCGCGAGGCATCGGAGCTTCGAACTCGACCCGTTCTCCCGTTCCGGGGTGGACGAAGCCGATTCGCGCCGCGTGGAGCGCGAGTCGCGCGAGCCGGAGCCTCGCGGTCAGGCCGTCGAGGCCCCGGCCGTGGCGCGAGTCGGCGAGCACGGGGTGCCCGATCCCCGCCAGGTGGATCCGGATCTGGTGCGTGCGTCCGGTCTCGGGCAGGGCGGCGATGAGCGAGACGGCGCCGCGCGTCTCGAACACCCGGTAGCGCGTGACCGCCGCCTTCCCCTCGACCGGGGCCGAGAGGAGCCCCTCGCCCGGCTCCGGCCGGCCGAGGACGAGAGCGCGGTACTCCTTCTCGACCTCGCGGGCCGCGAAGGCCGCGGCGAGCCGATCGTACGCCTCGGCCGTCCGGGCGACCACGACGAGCCCGGAAGTCTCCCGGTCGAGCCGGTGGACGAGGCCATAGCCGTGTTCCTCGCCAAGCGAGGCCGTCTCCGGGAAGCGCGCGAGCGCGGCGTGGAGAAGCGTATCGGTTCCGTGGCCGGGGCCCGGCTGCATCGGGAGGCGGGAGGGCTTGGCGACGACGGCGATCCAGGCGTCCTCGTGGACGACGGCGAGGCGGATCCGCGAGTTGGGCGAGGGGGCGGATGGCGGAAGGGCGGCGGGCTCCACCCGGACCGTTTCCCCCCCCGCGAGCGTCTCTCCCCGGCGGGCGACCCGCTCCCCGACGCGGACGCGCCCTTGCCGGAGGAGTTTCCCGACGTGGCTCCAGGCGGCTCCCGGCATCTTCCGGGCCAGGAACTTCTCGATCCGCTCGCCCCTGGCCCGCGCTTCCGCGTGGAACTCTTTCGTCAATACTTGCCCGGGTAGTCTTCCCGATGCTCGTTGTACCACTCCCGCCAGTCCTCCTCGTCCTGGAAGCGCTGGCCGGTGAGCGCCTTCATCGTGTCGATGACGGGGACCTTCAGCGCCTCGTAGCGATTCCAGTTGAAGCCCGGCGGGTGCCCCTCGCGCTCGCGGCGGCCGGGGAAGACGGTCTCCAGGAAGACAAGGAGCCTGGGGACCGCGCCCTTGTCCTCGATCCGCGCCAGGGAGCGGAGCGCCTCGGTCGCCACGTCGTAGTTCGGGTTGTGGAGGACTTCCAGGAGCGCGCGCACGACCCGTTCGTCCCTGTACTTCCCCACCGCGGAGATCGCCGACACGAGGTGCCCGTCCATGCGCTTCCGCTTGAAGTGGTCGAGATCGGCGAGGAGCTGCTGGAGGACGGCCTTGTCGAAGGGAAGGCCCGCGAGGCCCTGGATCGCCGCGTCCGCGACCCTGACCTCCTCGACCCGCGTGAGCCGCGCGAGGACCTGGATCGTGCCCCGGTGGCGGGTGGGGGAGAAGGCCCGCACCGCATCCACCTTGGCCTCGACCTCCGGCTCCCGGAAGGCCTCCTGGAAGGCCGCGAGCGCCGCGCGAAACTCCTCCTCGGGGACCTCCTGGGGCTCTTCCTCCTGCGCGCCGAGCGGGAGGGCGGGGACGAGCGACAGCGCGAGAACGAGGATGCCGCGCATGCGGGTTGCTACCGGGCGGTGCCCTCTCCGTCGACCGCCGAGGTTGGCCGGGGTGGCGGGGGCGGCCGCGGCGCGGGAGTCGGTTCGGGGTGGTGGGTCTCGTGCTCCGCGTCGACCGGGACGTCCACCTGATAGACGCTGTCGTCCTGCATCGGGTCGAGCGCGAAGAGGCCGAGCGCGAAGTCGAAGAACTCCAGGGGCCGGACCGCGAAGTCCATCCCGAAAACGCCGAGGTGGAAGGTCCAGCCGACTTCGTCGATTGTCCGGTACGGTTCGCCGTTTTCGCCGTCGCTTCCCGCGGTCCGGACGTTCCCGACCACCGGCTGGTGGAAGTACTCCTCGTGGTAGAAGGGCCCGAAACCGTACTCGATGGTGTGGCTACGCCAGCTCCCGCCCTCGCGGCCGAGCGAACCCACCCGCCACGTCCCCAGGTCCTCGTGCTGCGCGTAGCCGTCGTAGCCGCCGCCGAACTTCGCGAGGCGTGTCGCGCGCAGGTTCAGGATGAACCCGGGGCCGAGCCCGCTGAAGTTGATCCGCCAGATATCGGCAAAGTCACGCCCGCGCTGGTCGAAGTAGTTGTTCTGGTTGGAGCAGCCCGTCGCCGCGAACGCGGTGGCCAACCCGAACGCGACGAGCCCGAAGAGCCTGGGACGGTTCATCCTGTTCACCTTTCTCGTGGGAGGAAGAGAGTCTAGAGGCGCCCCGAAGGCTTGTCAAACGGCACCTCCCGGGCGAAAGTGCGGGTCATGTCCGTTTTCTGGTACAGTGCCATGGACACGCAACCAGTGCCCCCGGCCCGGCACCGTCTCCTCCGCGGCGCGCCGCGTCGAATCGTAGGATGGACTCCAGAGAACTCTTCTACGAGTCGATTTCCGCCGAGTTCGACGGCCTGATGAACAGGTACGAGCTGCAGAAGCGGCTCCGCCTGATCTTCGAGAAGCTGCTCCGGCGGGAGGAACTCGAAGGGAAGCGCGTTCTCGACGCGGGATGCGGCACGGGCCACTTCTCGCGAGCCGCCTGGGAGAGGGGCGGCCACGTCACCGCGCTCGACGTCGGCCCGGGGCTGTTGCGGCGGGTGGCCGAGAAGTGCGATGCGCGGAGGGTGGTCGGCTCCGCCGCGGCGCTCCCCTTCGCCGACCGCCAGTTCGACGTCGTGATCTGCACCGAGGTGATCGAGCACACGTCGCACCCGCGTGGCGCGGTCTCGGAGCTCGTCCGGGTGCTTTCGCCCGGCGGCCTCTTGATCGTCACCGTACCCTGCAGGTCCTGGAAGTGGTCGCTCTTGGTGGCCGACCGGTTGAAACTGCGCCCGTACCATGGGCACGAGAATTGGGTGGGGTACTACGAGCTCAAGCGTTGGCTTTCAAGCGAGGGGCTGATCGTCGAGCAACTCTTCGGCTTCAACCTGTTTCCGTTTCTCTTCCCGTGGACTCACGGCCTGCTCGACCGGCTGGACCGGCTCGGCCGGCTGCTCGGACCGCTGATGGTCAACATCGCCGCTCGCGGGCGCAAGGCGTGACCGGAGCGAACGAAGCGCCGGCGGCTCCGCACGCGCGAATCGCGCTCATTCTGGCGATCCTCCTCGTCGCCTGCGGGATGAGGCTGTACGGCCTGTCCCGTCTGCCAGGGGTGAACGGGGACGAAGCATGGACAGGGGTCCAGGTGGAACGAATGATCCACCATCAGGGCGGTACGCTGTGGACCGGACACGGGCGCCCGGACAATCCGTTCTACTTCGCGCTCCTCTATCTCGTCCACCTCGTGCTCTCGCCGTCTTTCTTCGCGCTCAGGCTGCCGGCCGCGCTCTCCGGGATCGCGCTCATTCCCTTGAGCTACTGGCTGGTCCGCCGTCTCGATCGTGACCGATGGATCGCCTGCTCCGCGGCGCTCCTCCTGGCCTGCGCCCCGATCAACATCGGCTATTCGAGGATCGGCTGGGGACCGACGCACGTTCAACTGGCCACGCTCATTGCCACGTACTTCGCCATGCGGCGGAACTGGTGGGGCCTCGCTCTCTCGTTCCCGATGGCCTGCCTCGTCCATCCGACGGTGGTGTTTTCCGCCGTGATCCTCGCGGGGCCACTCGTGGCCGATTTCTTTTCCTCCAGCTTGCCCCGGCGGCGCAAGAAGTGGATTGTCCTGACGGCGTTGGGAGCTGCGGTGTCGCTGGCCGCCGTGCTCGCTCTCGGGTGGCCCGGGTTCTATTCGTTCCTGCGGGGGAGGGGTGTCGGACATCGGCTGCGGAACCCGCAGGAGCTCGGGCTCTTTCTGCTCCTCTTCGGCGAGCTCTTCTCCGGCAGCACGGTCTACTCCTTCCTGGTCGAGCCGCAGTCGGCGGCCGCCCGCTGGATCCTCGATCTGGCGTTCTGGGGCTTCGCGGCCGCCGTGGTGGTGGGGTTTGTCCGCCTGCGGCCACCGGGCTCGGCGCGTCTCCTCGGTCTGGGCGGCGGGATCCTCGCCGGCGTCGTGGCCTCCTACTTGATCCTGGGGACGGGGGCAATCAGCCCCCATCACGAGCGGTACAGTCTGTACCTTGTGGCGCCGACCCTCCTCTGGTGCTCGCTCGCGCTCGACCCGCTGGCGCGGCGATATGGTTCCCGCCGCGTCGTATACGGGGTGGTCGCGCTATCCGCCTTCTGGTTGGCGAGCTTCGTGGTCTCTTTCCTGGTCCCGCTGGAGCGGGAGGGCGGGAGTTCGCACCCGACCTTCCGCACCGCGCGGCCGGAGCCCAAGTCACAGGCGTTCGAGTGGATCGTCCGGGACGCCGGCCAGCGCGGAACGCGAGAGCTTGTCGTGATCGCCGACGACTGGTGGAACTTCTGGCCGCTGGCCTACCTCGCCCACGGGCGGCCGGCGACGACCGTACGGACGCTTTCGGAGCTCGAGTTCTTCCGGCAAGGGGAGCAGCTACGGCGGGATCGGCTGCCCGACACGATGCGGGCGGGAGCGTATCTCGTCGCATTCGCCGATTCGCCGTCCGAGAAGGAGCTACGCCAGAGTGTCCCGGAGGCGACCCCGCTGGCTACGATCCGGGATGCCGCGGGCAGAGAGCTCCTGCGAGTCTGGCATATCGACGACGATTGACGGCCCGTGAACCAGGCGAGGACGGACCCCGAGCAGGAGCTGAACCAGGCGATCGCGCGGCTTCGCCGGTGCGCGCGGTGCGTGCTTCCCGCGACGGTGCCGTTCGTGGAGCTCGACCTTGCCGGCGTCTGCAGGCATTGCCGGGAGCACCCGGTCGTCCCGCTCGGGGGGAAGCCCGCGCTTTTCGCGCTTGCCGACAGGATCCGGAGCGCAAGAGGCAAGCCGGACTGCATCGTCGCCTTGAGCGGGGGACGGGACAGCTGCTACGTCCTCCACTACGTCAAGCGGGAGCTGGAACTCAACCCGATCGCGTTCACCTACGATTGGGGGATGGTCACCCCCCTGGGGTTCCGGAACCAGGAACGGATGTGCCGGGCGCTCGGAGTCGAGCGAATCCACCTTGCGGCCCGCGTGGCGAAGGTCCGCGCTCACATCCGGGCCAACGTCAAGGCGTGGCTCGAACGACCGCGCCTGGGCATGGTCCCGCTGGTCATGGCTGGCGACAAGCATTTCTTCTACCACGCGCAGAGGATCCAGCGGCGCCTGGGCCTCGCCACGATGTTCTTCGGAATGGCGGAGGACTACGAGAACGAGGACTTCAAGGAGGGCTTCTGCGGGGCGAGAACGGAGGGACGACGGCCGGGGAAGCACTCGTACGGTACGACGCTGCGGCAGAAGGCCCGGGTGGCCCTGTACTACTTCGGGAACTTCCTCGCGAATCCTGCCTATCTCAACCCGTCGCTCCCCGGCACCGCTTTCGGGTTCTTCAGCTACTACCTGTTGCCGCACGACTACTTCGTCAACCTCTTCTCCCACGTGCCCTGGAGAGAGGAGGAGATCGTCGAGACGTTGCGCGCCCGGTACGGATGGGAGAGTCCGGCGGACACGCGGTCCACCTGGCGAGCGGGAGACGCGGCCTGCGCGTTCGTGAACCACCTCTATCTCGCCGTCGCCGGCTTCACGGAAAACGACTTCCTGCGCTCGAACCAGGTCCGTCACGGAGACCTGAGCCGGGAGCGGGCCCTGGAGCTGGTGCTCCTGGAGAATCGAGTGCGGATGGAGTCCCTCCGGGAATTCTGCGACCTCGTCGGCCTCGACCTGGACAAGACCCTGGAAGCGATCGGGAGGATCCCCTCCCTCTTCTGATGGGCCGACCGCGTAGAATGGTCGCGCCATGGTCGACGAGCGTCCCTGGGCGGGCCCGCGGGATCGCTGGACGTTTCTTCTCTCGCTCGCGGCGGCGGCGATCGTCCTTGGGATCCTCGCCTGGCCCCTGTTTCGAGGGGAGGTCTACTGGCCGAACGATCTCTGGGAGATGCACATCCCGTACCGGGCCTTCTACGCGCAGTGCCTGGAGCGGGGGGACCGCTTCGAGTGGTGCCCGGACCTCCATTGCGGTTTCTACCTCCAGGGGGAGGGACAGGCCGGGATGTACCATCCCTTCCACCTCGTCCTCTACCGGACCTTGCCGCTCGGGATCGCCTTCAACCTGGAAATGCTCGCCGGCTATTTCCTGGCTCTGGCAGGCGCCTACCCCTTCCTGCGGCGCTGGGAGATCGGCCGGGGCGCCTCGGCATTCGGGTCGTTCCTTTTCGCGTTCTCGGGCTTCAACCTGCTCCATCTGGAGCACGTCAACGCGGTCGCCGTCGTGGCGCACATGCCGTGGCTCCTTCTCGCGATCGACGTAGCCCTGCGCTCGGAGCATCGCCGGGCGAGAGGACTGGCAGGCGCGGCGATCTCTCTTCTCGTCGGTTCGGAGCTTCTCCTGGGTTACCCGCAGTACGTCTACTTCTCCGGCTTGGCCGGGATCGTCTATTCGGTGGTGCTGGCCGTCTCCCTCAAGCGCGTCCGCCGCCTGGGCACTCTTGTCCTCTATGCCGCCCTCGGGATCCTGGTGGGGGCCGCCCAGCTCGTCCCGACCTGGGACGCGGTGAAGTCCTCGACGCGGGCGGCGCCGGACGAGGAGTTCCTCTCGTTCTTCTCGCTCCATCCGGTGAACGTCCTCCAGCTCGTGGCCCCGTACTTCTTCGCCGGGCGCGGCTTCGGGGGCTACACGCACGAGATGGGTCTCCACGATGGCGCGGCGACCCTCGCCCTCGCGGCCTGGCTCTGGTCGCGCAGGCGCGAGCTCGGTCCCCGCCGGCCGCTGGCCGCGGCGTGTCTCTTTCTCGGCCTCCTCTCGCTCCTCCTCGCCATGGGATCCTACGCTGGCCCTTTGTTCCAGATCTGGATCCGGATCCCGGGGCTCGGTCTGTTCCGGTGCCCCTCGCGGCACATCGTCCTCGTCCATCTCTCTCTGGGCATCGCGGCCACGCTTGCGCTCGATGAGATCATCCGTCGCCGGAATGATTCCGGACGCTTCGCCTGGCCCGTTGCGTCTCTGCCCGTGGCCGCCTTTCTCGTCGCGGGACTCGCCCTCCTGCCGAAATTCGAGACGCACGTCGCGAGCGACGGGGCGATTCTGGCGGGCCCGGTTCTCTTCGCGGCCGCCGCGGGGCTCGTCCTGGGGGCCTCGAAGGGCTCGCGCATCGCCCTCCTCGGGCTCGTCCTCCTGGGGACGGCGGATCCAGCCTTCTACGGGCTCTCTCACCTCTGGCGCCAGCGTCCGGTGGCTCGGATCGAGGAGCTCCTCGACCGGGAGCCGGCCGCCCCGGAAGACGCGAAGCCGCGCGTGCTCTCCGACAGGTGTCCGCTCGCGATGGCTGGGTTCCGGGTGACCGGCGGCTACGTCGGACTGCCGCCCGAGAGTCGCCTGGATTGGGAAAGCCCCGCCGCCCTGCGCGTCGCGGGTGTCGCGTGGCGCTATGACAGGGAGAAGCGGTGCCTCGTGCCGGTGTCCGATCCGCTTCCCAGGGTGCGGCTGGTGAGCGAGGCGGCCCGGAGCGAGACGCCGGGAAAAGGGCTCGACCGAATCGACGTTGGCAGGATCGCGACCGTCGAGGAGCCCATCGCTCTCGAAGGCGGCCCGCCGGGCGAGGCCCGGCTCCTGGTCGGCCGGCCGGGAGAGATCGTGGTCCGGACGAACGCGCCGGGCCGGCAGCTTCTCGTCGTCGCCGAACGCGCGCATCCCGGCTGGCGAGCCGAGGTGGGCGGAGAATCCCGTCCTGTCGTCAGGGCCTATGGCGAGTTTCTCGCCTGCGAGATCTCCTCCGGGGAACACGAGGTCACGTTCATCTTCGATCCGCCGAGCCTCATTCTCGGCCGCAGGGCGACCTGGGCTGGGCTCGCGCTCGTCGCGATCCTCGCCCTGGCGTGCGCACTTCCGTCGCGACCCCGAGGCCGGCCCGCGAGCGGTCCGACCGGGTGAGAATCGTCACTCCTGCCGGATCCGGTAGAGCCGGAAGCGACCGCAGGGAGAGGCGTGAACGAGTTCGCAGCGCGCGGCGAGCTCTCGGAACGCCGGATCATCCCCGGGGACGCCGGGGACGGCGGAGATCTCGCCCACGAGGTTCTCGGCAAGCCCCAGCTCGGGGTCGTAAGGATACAGGAACAGGTAGTCGAGCTCCGCCGCCTCCTCGGCCGAGATGACGCGGCGGGACTGGAACCGGCCCGGGCGGTAGACCTCGCCCAGATAGAGCCAGGGCCAGTGCATGCCGACCCGGTCGCCGGGCTCCACCCGGCGCGCAACCTCGTCGAGTTCGGCGAGGAAAGCGCTCTGGACCTCCGCGGCCTCCCTCCCGTTCCAGAGGCCGTGGATCCGCACGTTCGCGATCCCCCGAACGTCCGCGACCAGGGCCGTCGCGGCGGCGACCCCCCCCAGCGCGAGGAGGGCCGCCCCCCTCGCCCGCTCCGGAACGCGCAGCGCTCGCGTCGCCGCCGCAAGCCCGGAGAAGACGAGGTCGAGGCAGACAGGCGTCAAGGGAACGAGGAACTTGCCGATCGGCCATGCCTGCGCGGAGAGGACGAGGAGCGAGACCAGGAAGTACCAGACCAGGAGTCCCTGGCGGCGGAGGCGCGCGGCCAACCCGACGAACAGGAGACCGGTCACCAGCGCGCGTGCCCCCCAGACGACGGCCGCGCCCGCGCGACTCTCCTCGAGCCGCCCCGCCGCGCGCGTGTCGAAGCCGGGAAGGACGACGGCGGGGATCTCCACGAACAGGTTTCTCAGAAATGCTTGCGCCGTGCGGCCGATCGCCCGTGCGGGCGCGGGGGTCGGCTCGTCCGCGGGCGTCCGCCCTTGAGCGGCTCTCTCGCCGGTGCCCGGGTAGATCTTGAACGCGAACTGCTCGATCGCCGAACGGTCGATCGTGCCGATCCAGAGGGCGACCGCGGCCGTCGGGACGAGGAGCCATGGCCAGCGGCGCCGGCCTTCCCATCGCCGGACCCGGTGCAGGACCTGGTCGGCGAAGATCGCCGCGAGCAGGGCGAGGCCGATGGTCCGGATGGAGACGGCCAGGACGAGGAAAGCAGTCGAGACGGCAAGGCGTGGCCAGCGAGGACTCCCGCGGGGAGGGAAAGCGAGCCAGGCGAAGAGGAAGAAGCAGGAGAAAGCCGCGAACGGCGTGTCGCTCAGGACCTGCGTCGCGAAGTAGAGCCACCGCGGGTTTAGCGCCGTGAGGCCGGCAAGGAGGAAGGCCTGCCACGGCCTCCAGCCAAGAGCGTCCAGCCCCAGCCGGTAGACCGCGGCGACCCCGAGAGCGGCAAGGAGGGCCGACAGCGTCTTGTACGCCAGAATTCCCTCGGGAACCTCGGGAAACACGCGAACGATCGGGGCGAGCAGGACCGGGTAGCCGACAGGGAAGTACCAGGAGATCTTCGTCGGGTCGCCGCTCGCGAATCTCCTCGCCTGGAAGAGATACTGCGCGTCGTCGTTGCCGAAGCCCAGGTTCGTACCGTCGCAAGCGGCAAGGTACAGGCCGAGGCTCGCCGCGAACAGAATCGACGGCACGAGGAGGAGAGTCCGGGAACCTCTCGGAGTCGAGCCGAGCCCACCCGTACAACCCGAGCGCGTCACGATCTTCTCCCCGAGGCCTCTGCTCGCAGGATTGGTTTTCCTCCCGGTACACTTGACGCCTGGAACTCGGAGGATCGTTTGCCGGAGGATGGACGATTCCCCGCCGAGTGAACCCCAATGTTGCATAAGATCGGCCCGAGTCCGCATGCAGAGGCCCGCAGGGCCTTTGCATGCGGACGATCAGGCGAGCCGATTTCGAGTCACCAGCGGTTGCGCGAGCCGCAGGCGGGGCCAGAGGCCCCGCCGAGGACGAAAACCGCTGGTGGCCGAAAGCGGCCGCCTGACGGGACGAGATCATGCAACATTGGGGTGAACCCCTTCACGGGCCCCATGTTCGCTCCAGCGGAACGCGAGACCCGATGTCCATGATACCCCCCTTGCCGGCGTGGGCCGACGAGCTCCGCCTGCAGACGACCCCGGGCTCCGCCATCCTGTCCGATGGCGAGGGCGCGAACCTGCGGATCGACGCCGAGGGACGGTGGCGGTCGTGCGGGATCCGCGGGCCCATCCTCCAGCGGATACTGGACGGGCGGGTTGTGCTGCGGAGCCGTGAGGAGGGACAGGATCGCGAGGTGCGCGACGTTGGCCCCGACTCGCTGGGCGCTCTCCACGACGAGATACGGGAGCGGATCCGCGAGGTCGCTCGAGGCCTCGCCGCGGGACGGACGCGCGTCCTCGCCGCTTCCGAGGACGCGGATCTCGACCAGGGACGGGCGATCCTCTCGCGCGCGGCGGACTGGGGCGCGGCGCGCTTCGAGGCGGACGCGCGGCTCTTCGCGGACATCTACAGGCCCGTCGGGATTCTCCCGCCCGACCGGTATCGGAACGTCGTGGTCCAGCCCGCGACCGGCTGCCCCTGGAACCGCTGCGCCTTCTGCGAGTTCTACGGAACCGAGACCTACCGCGTCCTGGGTATCGAGGAGTTTCGCGAGCACGTCCGCGCCGTACGGGCCTTCTTCGGACGCGCGCTCCCGCTCCGGCGCGGCGTCTTCCTCGGCGAGGCGAACGCGCTTGCGATTGGGCAGGCGCGACTCCTCGAGGTGCTCGCGGTCGTACGCGAGGAGTTGCCGGACTCAGGGAGCGCCGGCGCCTTTTTCGACCCGCACCATGCTCCCGCGAGGGGGCCTGCCGAGTTCGCCGAGCTCGCGGCGGCGGGCCTTTCGTCCGTCGCCGTGGGCATGGAGACCGGTTCGCAGGAGCTCCTCGATCTCCTCGGAAAAGGAGGGCGAGTCGAGGACACCGTGGAAGCCGTACGCGCCGCCCGGGCCGGCGGGCTTGCCGTCTCGGTGATGGTGCTCGTCGGGCCCGGGGGCGAGCGACTCGCCGAGCAGCACGTCGAGCGGACCGAAGCGGCCCTTCGCGACATGGATCTTTCTCCCGGCGATATCGTCTTTCTTTCCCCTCTTCTCCAGGACGGGAGACGGATCTATCCGTTCCCGGTCCTGCCCGAGAAAAGGCTCGTCGCGGAGACAGAGCGGTTTCGCGTGAGGCTCCGGCCCGCCACTCGCGCCCGGATCTCTCCGTACCGGCTCGAGGAGTTTCGGTACTACGCCTGAGCCTGCGGTACACTTGAATGGACATGAACCCACCACGTCCGGCCTGGCGACAACAACGATGACTCTCTCGGACCGCGAATTCTGGACCGTCTTCCACGGGATGATCGTGGGAGCGATCTACCTGCTCGCCTTCGCCGGCGGGCTCGCCGGTCTCTGGAGCCTGAGGAGCTGGGAGGTCACGCCCGCGGGGATGAAGGAGAGGATGCGCCGGCTCATCGCCGGGATGTGGGTGATGGCGATCGTTTGCTGGACGACCGTGATCACGGGCACCTACGTCGTTTACCCGTGGTATCGGGCCAAGGAGCCGGCGAGCCCGCGCTCGAAGCTCCTGGCCGACTCGGCGAAGTCCGCCTGGCACACCTTCGGGATGGAGTGGAAGGAGCACGTGGCTTGGCTCTCCCCCATCCTGGCGACGGCCGCGGCGATGCTCGTGCTCTACTACCGGGAGGAGCTCGCCCGGAAGGACGACCTCCGCCGCGCGACGATCGCCCTCTTCGTCCTCGCCTTCGCCGCCGCGGCGGTCGCGGGGCTCTTCGGGGCGTTCATCAACAAGGTGGCTCCCATCCTGTAGGGAGAGGAGGTCCTCGACATGTCCGCCACCCCCGAAGAACCCAGGACCCAGGCCGGGGCCTGCTGCGGTCAGGCGCGAACGAACGGTCCCGCCGCCGCGATCGTCCTGTCGGCGGGGATCGGATCGGCGACGCTCGGGATCGCGGTCGTCCTCTCCACCGCGAGCGAAAGCGTGAAGAACCTGCTCAACTGGTGGAACCCGACGGGGCCACTCGCCGGAAAGACCTCTGTCGGGGTGATCGCTTGGATCGTCTCGTGGGCGATCCTCCACTCTGTCTGGCGGCGTAGGGAGGTCGCTTTCCGCCGGCTCTGGATCGTCGCGGCGGCTCTAGTCGCCCTCGGCTTCGCGGGGACCTTCCCTCCCATCTTCGAGGCCTTCGCACCTCACTGACGGCCCCGTCGCATGGGAGCCTAACCCAGAGCCCTCCCGTCGCCGGGCCCAGTCCGGGCTTCTTGGGCAGGCTCTTATCCGCGATTCTCGCGCGACGCTTCTGAGGCGGAGACCGCGGCCGGGGCCCCCGCGCTCTTTCCGACGAGGGCGCCGAGGTAGTCGACAAGCTCCCCCACGGTCACGAGGCGCGGCGGCGCCTCGTCCGGGATCTCCAGGCCCAGCTTCTCCTCGAGGCGGCAGAGGAGCTCCAGCGCCCGGGGCGAGTCCATCCCGAGTTCGGACGCGAGGTCCATCTCGCGCCGGAGAGTGGAAGGATCCACCTTCGCCACCTCGGCGAGCACGTCCTTCACCGCCTGTTCCACCCCCGTCGCCGGCATCGAAGTCTCTCCGTATCTAGATCCGCGCGCCGGTGAAGCGCGCCATGAAAGCGTAGCGCTTGAAGACCTCGTTCGTTTCGGCCTCGTGTTCGCTCACCGTGGTCCGGTCCACCGGCTCGAAGAAGCAGGTGGGATCCTCGTCCATGTAGTCGCCGGATCGGTAGAAGGCCATGGCCCGGCAGCCGCCGCACGTGTACTGATACCGGCAACGGCCGCATTTTCCCCCGAGCTGGCTCCGGTCGAGGATCCGGCGAAAGACCTCGCTCTCGGTCACGATCCGCGGGAGAGGAGTCTCGCGGACGTTTCCGGCGTTCAGGTCATCGAGGAGGATCCCGCAGGGCGAGACATCCCCCTCGGCGTTCATGCCCAGCCATGTCCCGACCCAGCAGCCGATCGAGGGGTTCTGAGGCACGGTGACGTTCTTCGCTCCCTTCGAGAAGCTCTCGTGGAGCTCTGGCGAGAGGAAGAAGGGCGTGAAGCTGACGTAGCCGCAGGCGTGCTTCCTGAGCTCGGGGTGGATGTGCTTCTCCATTTCCCCGCTCGAGGGACAATGGCCGGCGAAGGCGCACGCCCCCGATCCGCGCGCGGTGAAGGGAGAGCGGTTGTACGGAATCCCGCGATCCGCGAGGTAGCGGAGCGTCTGGCCGAGCGTCTGCATGTTGTGCCGCCCGACGTTCACCACGACGTGCCGGCGCAACCCCATCTCCTTGCACAGCTCGAGAGCTGCCAGCGCCGTTTCGGCCCCGGTGTCGCGACTCGCGGCGTTCGTCTCGTCGAGCGAGTTCACGCCGACGGCGAGGACCACGTCCCCGCCCGCGGCCTCCCTTACTTCCTCGAGCTTCTCGCGGGTGAGGGCGACGCCGTTCGAGCAGACGCTCGAGTGATAGCCGTGCCCGTGGGCGCGGCGCAGGAGCTCCAGGGCGTCCTCGCGAAGGAGGAACTCCCCTCCGCTCCAGCCGATCGTCTGGATCCCGATCTCGCGAGCCGTCTCGAACACGTAGCGCTCGATCTCGTCCGTCGTGAGCTCTCGCCTCCGGCTTTCGCGGACCTTCTTCGCGACGTTGGAGGACGACATGCAGATCGAGCACTGGAGGTTGCAGAGGCGGGTCGCCTCGAAGTAGAGCGCCGTGAAGTGGACATTCATGGAGCGGACGGAGCTTTCTCGCAGAGCTCGAGCACCTGTCGGTCCGGATCGAGCAGGAAGACGAAGCGGTGAGGGCCGTTCCCGGACGCCTCGAACTTCGAGATGGGGGAGTATCCCCGTGAGCGCAGTTCCCGGATCGCGAGATCGAGGTCCTCCACCTCGAAGCAGAGATGGTAGAGGCCTCCTCCCGTGCGCGCCAGGACCCCCTCGACCGGAGAATCGGGTCCAGCGGGTTCGACGAACTCGACGTAGATCTGGGGGGCGACTTCGACGAAGCAGACGTTGGCTCGTTGCGCGGGGACGTGGATGGGAAGCGAGACGTTCGTGAACCCGTAGATCTCGCGGTACCGCTGGACGGCGGGCGCGATCTCGCGGACGGCGCATCCGACGTGATGGAGTCTCAAAGAGTGCCGCTCGGCCTCCGGGCAGGGGATCTTGTCGCCGCGCCAGGTTGCAAACCCCATGCCTCGCCATGGATCCAGGGCAGTGAGCGCTGGCGCCCATTCGAGGAGGCTCTCCGGTCTTTCGAAGGGGAATCCCGCCCGCCCCAGGGTCTCTTTGCCCGCGTCTGAACACCGGTCGCGCGGGGACCGCGAGCACAAGCGGAACGGAATGTGCTGCTCCAGTCCCGTTGGCCGCGGGTGTGCTGCCTTCGGTTCCTCCTCGAAGGGGCCTTTCATGTTCGACAAGCTCCTGATCCCGCTCGACACGACCCCTCTCTCGGACCCGCTCCTCGACCAAATAGAGCCGCTTGTCGGAGGCGGGTGCTGCGAGGCGATGCTCCTCCACGTGGTCCCGCCAGAGCCGCAGGCGGCGTCGGATCCATGGTCCCCGGAAAAGGCCCGCGACACCGCGCGGCGATGGATTGAGGAGCGGGCGAAACGACTCGCCGCGATCGGCGTCACCACCACATTCGATGTCGTTTCGGGCGATCCGGCAGAGCAGATCCTCGCCGCGGCGCTCCGGTATCGCCCTTCTCTCCTCGCCATGGCCACGCACGCCCGTGTGGGCCTCTCGCGTCTCATGCTGGGGAGCGTGATGGAGCGGGTGCTGCGGCGCTCACCCTTCCCGGTCTTCGTGCAGAACCCCGTCTCCCTGCGGGACCGAGGGACGGAGCGGACGCGGGGTTTCCGCAGGATCCTCGTTCCCGTCGACGGGTCGGAGCAGGCCCTCCGAGTCCTGCCCTTCGTCGAGTCGATCGCCCGCCGTCAGGAATCGGAGGTCACGCTGCTCGCCGTCGTCAGCGCCACGCCGGAGGGCGTCCGTGTGGAGGACGCTCCGCGACCTTTCCCCGTCCCGGCGAACCTCGCGGCCGAGATGGAGGGACACCGGGCCTCCCTGGAGCGCAAGGGCGTCCGGACTCACATCCGGATCGAACATGGCCTCCCGAGCTACGTGATCCTCACGCTCGCAGAGGAGGAAGAAGTCGACCTCGTGGCCATGACGACGCACGGCCGATCCGGCCCCTCGCGCTGGGTCTTCGGCTCGGTCGCCGAGCGGGTGCTCCGCCACTCGTCCTGCCCGCTGCTCGTCGTTCGGACGGCGGGGTTCTCCGAGGGCGCAGAGGCCAGGGACCTCGACGAGCGCGAGCGCTGATCGGTGTCAGGGGGAGGGGAACTGCCCCCTCCCCTTCCCTATCTCGCGCCTCAGTCGTCGATCCGCTTCCGAATCGCGCGAAGCGCGTCGAGCGCGCTCACGACTCCCACGAGCACGCCGCCGGCGCCGTGGACGAAGATGCGGCGATACGGGCCCGAGAGGAGGGCGTCGAGGACTTCCGAGAGCGTCGCGCTTTCCGGAACCGCGCGGACCTCGGGCGTCATGATCTGCTCGACGAGGACCCCCTCGAACGCCTCCAGATGCGCGTCGTCGATCCCGTAGCGGTCGGCGAGGTCCTCCTGCCAGCGCTCGAAGTCCATCCGCTGGGCCTCGGTAGCGAGCTCGGAGCTCTCGGCCGCGTACTTGGCGAGGTCCGTGAGCGTCATCACGCCGATCGGCCGGCCGTCGTCGTCGATGACAGGGGCCCCGCTGATGCCGCGCTCGAGGAGCGCGCGCGCCGCTTCCTGTACGGGCATGTCGGCCGAAAGCGAAACGAGCCCCTTGGTCATGATCTCGCTCGCCCGCAGGTCCGCCAAGGCGTGTATCATCTCGATTGCCTCGCGAAGAGTTGCTCATCCAGTTTCGAGCAAACGGAGTACCGCGGCAAGCGGCACGATTCTCGCAAGGATAACCGAAGAACGAGGAACAACCACATGAGCCCCAAACCCCCCAAGATCCACGACGAGTTCATCGCCCGTTTCCCGAAGCTCGGGAAAGCCTGGGAGCTCCTGCGCGCCGGTGCCCAGGAGGCGGGTCCCCTCGACGAGCAGACAGCCCGTCTCGTGAAGCTCGGCATCGCGATCGGCGCGATGCGGGAGGGCGCGGTGCACTCGGCCGCACGTCAGGCGATCGGATCCGGGTGCGCCCGAGAGGAGATCGAACAGGTCGTTGCTCTCGCCGCGAGCACGATCGGCCTTCCCTCCGCCGTCGCGGCCTACACCTGGGTGCGGGATACGTCCGTCAAGAAGAAGGGTCGTTCGAAATAGGTCGCGCGCGCGCGGGAAACCCCACGCACCACGGGGATTTTTCCGCGCCCGCCGGGGTCGGGAATCACCGGTTTCCTTGGATTGGAGACGGGGACGATGTTCGACGTGGTTGTCGTGGGGTCGGGATACGGCGGGAGCACGGTGGCCGCGCGCCTGTCGGAGCGCTTCCGCGTGCTCCTCGTGGAAAAGGGCCGCCGCTGGCGCCCGGAGGATCTCCCCGCCGGCATTCTGGGCCTCGTCCGGAGCTACCGGACCGAGCGGGCGCACCCGGATGGCCTCTGGGCGATGCGCTTCGGAAAGGGAACCGGGAATGCCCAGGTATCGGCTCTGGGCGGCGCGAGCCTGGTGAACTACGGGATCACGATGCGGCCGGCCGACCATGTCCTCGCGTCCTGGCCCCTTCCCGCCGGCGAGCTGAATACGGCCTTCGCGAAGGCACTCGCCGTCCTCGCGCCCTTGCCCGCCCCGGTCGCCGATTTCCTGGGCGACAAGGCGTTCCTCGACCTGGTGGAGCCCGGCCGGCGAATCGACATCGAGAACACGATCGACTGGTCGCGCTGCGACTACTGCGGAACCTGCGTTCCGGGCTGCCGGCGCGGCGCGAAACGGTCTCTCGACATGACCTACCTTGCGGCCGCGGAGACCAACGGAGCGGAAGTGCGCCCGGAGACGGAGGTGATGGACTTCACGCCGCTCCCCTCGGGCGGCTACGAGATCGTCCTCGCGCGGACCGGCCGACCTTCCGAGAGCGAGCTCGTCCGGACCCGGACGCTCGTCCTCGCCGCGGGGACGTTCGGGACCCTTGATCTCCTCAACCGGACGCGACTGAGGATCCCGGTCTCCCCGCTCTTCGGGAAGCGGATGAGCATGAACGGGGATGCCTTCGCTTTCCTCTACAACACGTCCCACCCTCTCTCCGGCCACCATGGCGCCCCCATCACGACTTCCGTGCGGCTCCTTGCCGATGGCCCCGAGGGCCGGCCGCTGACGCTCACGGTGATGAGCGGGCGGGTTCCGGCGGCCATCGCCCGATTCTCGGCGATGCTGCTCGCGATCGCGGGCGGGGTGCTGGGCCACCGAGTCAACGCGAACGGCTCGGACCTCATCTCCCGTCGCGCCCGCCGCCGTATCAAGGACCTCTTCGGCGTGAAGGAAGGCGGGGCTCTCTCCCAGTCTTTCATGTACAAGCTCACGGGCGAGGATCAGGGACAGGGGGAGGCGCGGTTCGTCGGAGGGCGAGCGGTCCTCGACTGGCCTGGATACGCCCACGATCCCATCCACACCTTCGCGGCCCGCCGACTCGAGGAGTGGGCGGCGCGCATAGGCGGGACCGTGATTACCGACCCGGGAACCTGGCCGGGCGGGAGGAGCTTTGGAGTCCACCCGCTCGGGGGCTGCCGAATCGGCCGCACGTACGAGGACGGCGTGGTAGATGACCTGTGCCGCGTCTTCCGCCCGGACGGCGGCTGCTACCCGGGCCTCCGGATCGTCGGCGCGCCGGTGCTCCCATCCGCCCCGGGAGTACCTCCGAGCCTCACGATCACCGCGATCGCCGAGCGGGCCGCCGAGGACATGGAGCGAGAGCTTTCCTGCGAGCTCGTCAGCTCCTGCGCAGAAGCGTGAAGTAGAAGCGGTCCACCACCCGCTTCACGAAGTAGTGGCGCCGGTTCGGACGCGGAAGGCGCGGCGGCCGGTCGTAGTCGAAGTCGAAAAGGGAGGCCCGACCGGGCCCCGTCTGGACCGCTCAGGTCGCTCGCCCGGCGTAGTCCGGGGAGGGCGTCCGTCCTTCGATCTCGGCGAGCACGTTCGCGGCGACCGCGGCGGCTTGGTAGCGAGCCGCGGCGCCGCTCTTGGAGGCGGGGAGATCGGCCGCGTCCCCCAGGCAATAGAGTCCGTCCCCGGCTCGGAGCGTCCGCGGGTCGGCCTTCACCCAGCCGTTTCCGGCGGCGAGCCCCGACGAATCGAGGAAGGACGCGCCGCGGTGGGGCGGGACGAGGACGGCGAGGTCGAACGGGAGCTCCTCCCCCGTCGAGGAGACAAGGCGTTTCGCCCCCGGCTCGATCCGTTCGATCTGGAAGGGAGCCCGGATCTCGATGCCCCGCTCCACAAGGAGCGCCCGCGCCCAGCCCCCGATGGCGGGGTTGGGCTGGAGCTGTTCGATCGGGTAGACGTAGGTGATCCGGGAGCCGTTCGGACGCCCGGCGCCCCGGAGCTTCGCGTCGAGGCGAAGCGCGAACTCGACCGGGCTGGGCGGGCAGCGGTAGGGAAGCCGCGTGGCGCCCACGACGATCCTCCCGCCTCCGAACGCGGCGAGCTCGCGCGCGAGCTCGTCAGCTTGCCGGGGGCAGTGGAAGGTGCGCGAGCCCTCGGAGATCCCCTCGATCCCGCCGCGGTCGTTCCGGCTCCCGGTCGCGATCACGGCGACGTCGTACTCGAGCCGCGCGCCGCTCGCGAGGTCGATCCGCCGGGCCGCCGGGTCGATCCCCTCGACCTTGTCGACGACGAGCCGGACGAGAGGATCGAGGAGGGGGCGCGCGTCCCGCCGCAGGCTCTCGGAGGTCCTCACCCCGAAAGCGACATCGATCAACCCGGCCTGGTAGATGTGGTCGCCATGACCGTCGATCACGGTGACTTCGACACGGCGGCGCGCGCGGACCAGCCGGTTCGCGACCACGGTTCCCGCAACACCGCAACCCAGGACTGCGACTCGCGACATGGCTTCTCCCCCGGAACACGGACCCCAGGCTGCATTTCGCCCGCCGTCTCCCGGCTGACGGAATCGTACCAACATGGCGCCGCGCAGAGGGTAGAATCGCTCTGACTCGCGAGGCCCAACCGATTTGACACGACGCCCGAGCGTCCCGCCGCCCGCCCACACGCCTCGCCGCCCGAACCTCGGCGCGGGCGAGGTTTTCGCGAAATTTCTGGACTCTCGCGGTCTGCGGTTCACGCGCCAGCGCCGGGCGGTGCTGGAACGCGCCCTCTCCTTCGAGACCCACTTCTCGGCCGAGGACCTGGCGCACGGAGCCTACCAGGACGGCAAGCCAGTGGGGCTGGTCACCGTCTACCGGACCCTCGCGCTCGCCGTCCAGTGCGGCATCCTGGAGGAGCGCGACTTTC
Organism: Planctomycetota bacterium; assembly: GCA_016209595.1. Lineage (GTDB taxonomy): Bacteria > Planctomycetota > JACQVV01 > JACQVV01 > JACQVV01 > JACQVV01. The sequence continues at coordinate 7,020 of JACQVV010000051.1, read as the reverse complement.
GTCGCGGCCGGAAGTACTTCGACAAGGTCCATGGGCGCGGGCACCACGAGCACCTGATCTGCCTGTCGTGCGCGGGGGTCCAGGAGCTCTGGGACGACCGGATCCACCGCCTCCTCCAGGAGATCGCCTCGCGGATCGGGTTCGAGCCCGAATCGTACGACCTGCGCGTCTTCGGAACCTGCAAGGACTGCGCGGCACGCGCCGCGCTGGACGCGAGGGGCCGCCGCCGAGTACGGTGACGGGATTTCACCCGTCCTCGGGAGGCGAGAGATGAGTGGGGTCCATCGCAGCGCCGTCGTCCTCACGTTCCGCGCGCGGCCGGGGAAACGCGAGGAGCTCCTCGCCTTCCTGGCACGCGCCTTTCCGTTCTACGAGAAGCACGGCGACACCCGGATGCGCCTCTGGGTGGACAAGGGCGACCCCGAACGCTTCGCCGAGATCGCCCTGTGTTCGGACGAGGCATCGTTCGCCGCGATGCAGGAGCGGGTCGAACGCGACCCGGAGACGAAGGCTGTCCTCGCCGAGTGGCGGTCCTTGATCGAGGATCTCGAGGTGAAGGCCTATGAGGAGGTTCTGCCCGGCGGGAAGGGTCGATGAAGGCGTCGTGGGTTCTTGTCCTCGCGGCGCTCGGCTTTCCCGCTCCGGCGCCAGCGGACGAGCCCGGCGAGCGATTCGCCCCGCCGCGCGAGGGCCGGATCTACCACGGCGTCTACCCCGGCGGTCGCTCGGGCGAGGAGGAGGACATCACGCGAGAGGATCTCGCCGCCTACGAGGAGGCGGCGGGCCGGAAGGCGGCCTGGGTCTACTTCTCGCACAACTGGTACGCCGGCCGAGCTTTCCCGGTACGGATGGCGGAGTGGATCCGCGAGTCCGGCGCGGTCCCCTTCGTCCGGCTCATGCTCCGCTCCAACGCTGAACAGGGCCACGCCGAGCCGGTTTACCACGTCCGCGCGATCCTGGCCGGGACGTTCGACGAGGACCTGCGGGCCTGGGCGCGCGCGGCGAAGGGATTCGGCACTCCCCTCCTCGCGGAGTGGGGAACGGAGATGAACGGGGAGTGGTTCTCCTGGAACGGGAAGTGGAACGGCGCCGGCGAGACCCGGAGGTTCGGGGACCCTGACCGCCCCGACGGCCCCGAACGCTTCGCCGCGGCGTTCCGGAGGATCGTCGAGATCACGCGGAAGGAGGGGGCCGCGAACGTTTCCTGGGCCTTCCACGTGAACGCGAGCGACGGACCCGCCGAGGACTGGAACCGCTTCGAGGAGTACTACCCCGGCGACGACGTTGTGGACTGGGTCGGGGTGAGCGCGTACGGGGCGCAGATCCCGCCCGGCGACGGGGCGACCCCGTTCCGGGAGGCCATGGACGCCTGCGTGCCCCGGATCGAGAAGATGGCGCCCGGGAAGCGTGTCCTCGTCCTGGAGTTCGGATGCACCCGAGGATGTCCCGGCGTCGATCCAGGCGAGTGGGGGCGCGCCGCGCTCGCCGACCTCCTCGGCGGCCGCTGGCCGACCGTCGCGGGGTTCGCCTGGTGGAACGAGGAGTGGGAGAACGACGACCTCCGGGAGCACGACACGAACATGCAGCTCCAGGACGTCCCAGCGATCCGCCGGGCCTTCCGCGAGTCGTTCGCGGCGCACCCGGACCGGGTCGAGGAGCGGCCGCGCTTCGAAAGGGTCCCGTCGAGCGGGGCGGGGGATTGACCTGCAGGATCCCGTCAGGGACGCGAGGCGACCACGACGTACTGGTCCGGGAGAGACTCCTGGACAACCCGGACAGCGAGGCCGGCCGCGCGGAGTTCCCCGGCGACGCGCTCGGGATCGATCCGCTCCGACTTGGGGGGGCCGTGCTCGCTCTCCAGCGTGAAGTCCACGACGGCGACGCTCCCCCCGGGAGCGAGCGAGCGGGCGAGCTTCTTCGAATAGGCTTCCCTGTCGGGGATGTGGTGCCAGGTGTTCACCACGAGCACGCGGTCGACCTCGCCCTCGGGGATCTCGGGATCGTCGAAGGGGACGACGCGAGCCTGGACGTTCGCGAGCCCACCCTTGGCCGCGAGCTCCTTCACGTACCGGATCATGTCTGCCTCGATGTCGAGGGCGAGGACCGTCCCGGTCTCCCCCACCGCGCGAGAGAGGTGTGGAAGGAAGTATCCCGTCCCCGTGCCGAGGTCGGCCACGGTCATGCCGGGGCGGATCTCCAGGAGCTCTACGAGGTGCTCCGGCTTCTGCCACTCGTCCCGGGCCGGGTCGTTCCATCTCGGCGCCCACTCCTCGGCGTCCTCGAAACGGTGGCCGAGGGGGCCGCCGTGACCATGGCTCGACCCGCAGCCCGCGGCCACGAGAGCGAGGAGAGGGAAGAGATACGAGGCATTCGGTACGAGCTTCATGGGCGAATCTCCCGAGGAGCCGGACGGATGCACGTCATCTTACGGGAGTTCTCCTGAAGCCCACGTGCGAAAGGACCGAGTCGTGCCGTAGAACCGTGAGAGAATCCGAGCCATGGACGTTCGCTCCCAGAAGTCCGATCTCTACCGCCAGGCCGGCCGGGCGGCGCTCGTGGGAGTGTTTGTCAACCTGGCCCTCGGAGCGGCGAAGCTCGCCGCCGGGATCGCGAACCAGTCTTTCGCACTGATCTCGGATTCCGTCAATTCTCTCGGGGACGCCTGCACCTCGGTCGTCGTCTTCCTCGCGCTGCGCGTCGCCCGCAAGCCTCCCGACCGGGAACACCCCTACGGCCACACGCGCGCCGAGGCGGTCGCCGCGTCGAACATCGCGCTCCTCGTCGTCCTTTCGGCCCTGCTCGTCGGCTGGGAGGCGATCCGGCGCATGGATTTCGTCCACGTCCCCCCGGCCGCCTGGGCGCTCTGGCTTGCCGGGGCGAACGTCATCGTCAAGGAGGTCCTCTTCCACTACAAAGCCCGCGTGGGGAAGCGAACCGGTTCGATCGCCCTCGTGGTGAACGCCTGGGACCACCGTGGAGACGCGCTTTGCGCCCTCTCGGTCCTCGCCGGCCTGGCCGCCGTTCGGTGGGGAGGCCCCGGGCTCCTCTTCGCCGATGAAGTCGCGGCTCTCGTCGTCGTCTCGGTCGTCGTGACAGCCGGCGCCGTGCTCTTCCGCCGGAGCGTCCACGAGCTCCTCGACGTCCAGGCGGACGCGCCCTTCCTCGCCGAGATCCGATCCGCGGCGACCGGCGTTCCCGGCGTTCTGGGCGTCGAGAAGCTTTTGGTGCGGAAGACCGGCCTGGAGTTTCTCGCGGATATCCACATCGAGGTCGATCCGGCCCTCTCCGTGGCCGCCGGCCATGAGATCGGGCACCGGGTGAAGGACGAGCTCCTCCGGCGGTTCCCGCGGATCCGCGACGTGCTCGTCCACCTGGAGCCGCACGGGGGGTCGCCCCCGGCCCGGCGCCAGGCTACATGAGAGACCTCGATGCGGGGCCCCTCGCCCTCTCGGACTCCTAGTCAGGGTCCAGAATTCCCAGAAGCGTCCTCTCGGCGGAGGAGGTCACGGGACGTGCCGGTACCAGCAGACCGTGGAGTCGGCACAGCCGACCCAGATCTCGCCCTCCGAGAAGACGAGCGAGACCGGCCGACCGTCAACCCTTATCACGTCCACCAGATCTCCGGTGGCGGTGTCCCAGACAGCGAGGGCTTGTTCCCATTCGATTCCCGCCGCGATCCACTTTCCGTCCGGGCTGAACCTGGCGGCCCAAATGGGGTAGCGCGGGCAGGCGCCTGGCAGTCTCTGGAGGGACCGGACGGCTGTTCCCGTCGCGGCCTCCCACAGGCGCAGGGACCCTCCAGAGTCGCCGGAAACGATCCAGTTCCCATCCCGGGAGACATCCACGGTCGAGACGAGATCGTCGTGTCCGTTCAGCGTGCGGATCTCGCGGCCCGTCTCGAGCTCCCAGACCTTCAGCGTCCGGTCATCGCTCGCCGACACGAGCCACTCTCCGCTGGGAGAGAAGGCGAGGTCGCGGACGCCCCGTTCGTGCGCATCCAGGGTACGGATCAGGGCGCCCGTCCGGGCGTCCCAGAGTCGGATCGTCCGATCCTCGCTCCCCGAGGCGATCCATCGACCCTCTGGATCGACCGCGACCGTCCAGACGATCTTCGTGTGGCCTTCCAGCGAGAACTTCCTCGACCAGCTCATCGCGTCCCACACGACGACCGTCCTGTCCTCGCTCGCGGAGGCGAGCCACGAGCCATCGGGCGACGCGGCCAGGCCGCGGATCACGCGCGTATGCCCTCGGAGGGTCCGCCGGAGATCACCCGACTTGGGATCCCAGACATGGATCTCGCCGCCCGCGTGACCCGAGGCGACCCACCGGCGATCGGAAGGTGCCGCGACTCCAAAGGCCCCCCGGCACGGCTCGACGCGCGGTGGGTTCTGGAGGGCCGTCGCCACGTTCCAGAACCGCGCTCCGCCGTCCTCGCCACAGGAGACGAACCACCTGCCATCCGGAGCGAAGGCGAGCGAGGACACCTCGCCTTCGTGACAGGCGAGCACGCGCGTCTCGAGCGCGCCCCCCGTCATTCGAGCGAGCCAGACCGACCCGTCCTCGCTGCCCGACGCGAACCATCCCCCGGTGGGGCTCACCGCCAACGCCGAGACTCGCTCGTCGTGGCGGTACAGACTTCGAAGCTCCGCACCCGTCGAGGCGTCGTGAAGGACGACGGAGGAGCCCGTGCCCACGAGAAGAGATTCCCCCCCGGGGAGGAATTCCAGGACATTTCCCGCGCGATCCGCGCTGGAAGCGATGAGAGCTCCGGTCGCTGCGTTCCAGATGTGGACACCCCTACCCAGCGAGGCGATCCGCCGTCCATCCGGACTGAAGGCGGCGGCGGTGAGGACGCCCCCCTCATGCCTGAGGGTGTGGAGGAGGGTTCCAGCGCGAGTGTCCCAGACTCGGATCTCGGCGTCCCTCGAGGCCGAGAGGATGCGGGAACCATCTGGAGAGAAAGCGAGGTCGAGGATAGAGCCCGTGATGCCGGTGAGGGTCCGTAGCATCTCGCCGGTCGTGGCGTCGGCGATCTGGATCCCGTCCGCAATGCCCCCCGATGCGATCCATCGGCCGTCGGGACTCACGGCAAGCGCCAGGACGAGGTGGGAATGCAGAGACAGCGCGCGGATCTCCCTGCCCGACGATCGGTCCCACAGGCGGACCCCCCGACCGGCCGGTCTCGCAACCCAAGCCCCGTCAGGAGCGACCGCGACCCCGCAGGCGCCGCGGAACCGCCGGTCGCCGAGGACTCCGGTCCACCGGAGGGTTCCATGCTCGGAAACGAGGAGATCCGCGGGAGGTTCCCCTGAAAAGTTGCGGTCCAGCCATCCTGAGGTGGGCTCCTGGCCCGCTGCGGGTGCCGAGGCGAACAAGACGGCGACAAGAGCCAGCAAGAGGACGCCCAGAGTCCGATTCAAAGTCTTCCTCCTCTCCTCACATACACTACTTCATCCGGAAGCGAGGTAGAGACCCAGGATGAAGAAGAAGACGGCCATCGTGTCAGCGAGCAGCATGGCGGACCTCCAGGAGAGCCGACTGCCTCTCGCATGTTGGCAGGGAGGGGTATCATCCCCGTTCCGAACGACCACGAGGACGAGGAGGGACGAAAATGCCGCACGCGCTCGCGCCGGTCCGGATGCCGCTCGCCTTCACGCTCGCGCTGGCGGGATTCCTGACGGCTCCCGCTGGCGCGCAGGACGGGTCCACGCCGCCCGCGATCGACGCGCTCCGGGCGTTCCTCACCGCCGAGGACGCCGAGGGCGTTCTCTACAGGTTCCAGGATGACGACGACGGCGCGCCGCGCTGGGTCACTACCCTCGCGCGGGACGGCTCGAGCGTGGAGCGCCCGAACCCCACGATCCCGCACCGGACGATCCAGCACGAGCGGCTCGTCACGCTCGCCCCGCTCGCGGGTCCCGGGCGTCTCGAGGTCAAGGACGTGGACTTCCTATCGCACTCCTGGGCCCTGGAGATTCTCTCGGAGGGCGAGCCGGTCGCTCGACTCGATTTCCACACGAAGGGGTGGGGAAAGGCGTCGATTTTCCTCGTCGACCTCCGGAACGCCCGGCTGGCGGAGGGCTCGGCCCAGTTCACGTTCATGGAGGACGGCAAGAAGACGTGGCTCGATGCGATCAAAGGCATCTGGGACGAGGCAGAACAGGGGCACGGCGAGAAGAAGTAGGGCGGCCAGCGCGGTTTCCGCGACGCGTCAAGCCCGCTTGGCTTCCCTGTCGCGTCCCGCGCGACAGGGGGTGCCTCCAGACAGTGACGATCCTCCGTCCTAACTCTCTGTGCGCTAGCAGATTGCGTTTCTCCTCCTGATAGTCGCCCGCGCGGCGCGCCCTTTGCCTTTACTCCCTCTCTCTGGGAAACGGCCGGAGCGCGCATGCGCGACCCCGGACATGGAGGGATGGGAATGGACACGCTTCGCGCGCGGTGCGCCGTCGTTGCACCTGCTTTTCTCGCCGTTCTTGCGACCGGCGCTCTCGCGGGGACGAACCCCGGTCCCGACGAGTGTTGGGCCGAGATGGTGAGGCTCTCGAAGGTCCACGGGGTCCCGGCGCCCCTCATCGCCGCGGTCGCCCACGCGGAGAGCTCCTGGCAGCAGTTCGCGCGGGCCACGGGGAACTACGCGGGACGCTACTACAACGAGGGCGATCTCGTGGAGAGCTTCGACGGCGGGATCGGGATGATGCAGATCACGGGAGACCCGATCTCCGGGATCGATCACGACCGGATCCGGACGGACTGGAAGTACAACCTCGAAATCGGCGTCCGGACGCTCCGCTTCAAGTACGACTACTCGTGGTACGTCGTCTCCGTCATCAATCCACGCCACGGTCTCCCGGCCGTCCCGAACTGGTTCCCCCGCGGGGACCCCGAGATCCTGGAGAACTGGTGGTACGGCCTCATCTGCTACAACGGCTACTCTCCGGCAAGCACGGTCGCGGAGGTCTACCTCGCCCGAGCGGAGAACCCGGGGGCCTACCGGCTCCACGCGAGCGACGTGACGCTCGG
>JACQVV010000572.1 GCA_016209595.1 Planctomycetota bacterium | reverse complement strand
GACCTGGTCGAGGCCTTCCGGAGGAGTCTGGCGAACGACGAGGATTGGATCGCGGCGGGCGATCGTCTCGCGGCGCTCGATCGAAAGATCGAAGGGGCCCTCGCGGCCGCGGACGGGGGCGAGGAGCCCGGCGGGCCAGGAGGCGGTGAGGAACCCGGCGACGGCGGCGGACCCGGAGGCGAACCCGGCGGCGTGCCAAAGCCCGAGCCGCGAGCCCCCCGCGCCGTGAGCGAGACCCCTTTCCGTGCCGCTCGCTCCATGGAAGAGCTCCAGCGCCTCTATGCCGAGGCCCAGAGTATCGGTCGCTACGACCTGGCGGCGCAGCTTTGCACCGAGATGATCGGTCTTGCGCCCGATCGGGCGGACCTTTACCTCAACCGGGGCGTCATGCACGCCTTCCAAGGCCAGTACCTCCCCGCCATCGAGGACCTCGACCGGGCGGAGGCTCGGTTCAGGCACGGGATCGAGCCCCAGAAGTTCCTGGTCGAGATCGTGTCCCAGCGTTGCCAGGCCCGGGCCTTCGGCCTCCAGTTCAACGAGGCGAGAGAGGACGCGAAGCGTCTTCTGGAGTTCGATCCGGGCTCGGCGCCTCTTGTCCACTACCTCCTCGGGATCGCGTACAAGAACGAGGGCGATCTCGACCGCGCGATCCAGGAGTACAAGGCAGCCCTGGAGAAAGGAGGGGGCCGCCTGGCCGTGGCGCTCGACGTGGGCCTCTGCCTCCTGGAGAAGGGCGATCGGGCGCGGGCGCTCGATATCTTTGCCCAAACCGAGCGCCAGTTCGGGGCGAATCCCTCCCACGCGCGCGCGGCGGCGGCCTGCCAGGCCTGGGCCTGGGCGGATCCGGCCGGCCCTCCCGGGCAGGATCTCGCCCGGGCGCGCGCCATCCTCGACGAGAAGGTCCCACCGGAGCTCGGGACCCCCTACCAGTATTTCATCACGGCCGCGATCTACGCCCTCGAGGGAGACTACCCTTCGGCGCTCGCGTGGTTCCGGTTCAAGTGGTCGAGCTGGGAGAACCTCCCCACGACCGGCTACTTGTACGCGAAGGCCGCGCAGGCCCTGGGCTACGAGGACGAGGCGCGGCAGGTCTTGCAGAAGGCGATCCGGATGCGTCCGGCCCTCGCGGCGCGTTATGGAGTCGCAGCGACGCCTGAGGCAAGGGTATTGCAGCGGGCACAGGAGGAGGCCCAGGAGCAGGCGAAGGCGACGAGCGCCACCGAGATCCTCGACCGGAAGGCGGAGCAAGAGGACCGCGTGCTCCGCGTGGAGCAGATCCGCACCCTGGAGGCGTCCTATCGCTTCGCCGAGGCGGCGGCCGACTTCAAGGTCTACGCCCGGCAGGCCACGTCCGATGCCGCGCGAGCGGAGGCCTCCGGGGCGGCGGAGAGGGCCGCCGCCCTCCGGGGCCTCCACGAGCGCCTCGTCGCACGCGCGGCGAAGGGCGGGCTCGCGGAGGTCCCGGTCCGGGTCGGGGAGAACCGCGACGCGCGGATCGTGGGCGGTGACGAACGGCGGGCGGAGCTCCGGGTCGGCGACGGAAGGGCGACCGCGCCCTGGGGCTTCCTCGGCCTCGATGACTTCCTCTCCCTCGTCGAGACTCTCTCCCCCAAGCCGGCGGAGTGGTTCGCCCTGGGCACCTTCGCGCTCGACCAGGGCCTGGAGGTGCGGGCCTGGGCAGCGCTCGACCTGGCGCGGAAAGAGAAGTCGCTCCGGGCGGCCGTGGACGAGACGATCGCGCGCCACCGGGGCGTTCCCGTGCCGCCAGGGGGCTTCGCCTTCCACCTCGGCCAGTTCGTCAGCGCCCAGGAGAAGGAGAAGCTCGACAGCGGCCTCGTGCTCTTCCGGGGCGAGTGGGTCGCGCCCGAGGACAGGGAGCGCGCCCTCAAGGGCTACCAGAAGGTCCGCGGCGAGTGGACGAAGCTCACCGAGGCCGATCTCGCGGCCCGCGGCTGGGAGAAGGTCGGCGAGGAGTGGCTCTCACCCGACGAGCTCGCGAGCCGGCGGGGACTCTGGGCGTCGGCCCAGGAGCGGACCACGGAGCACTACGCCCTCCGCTCCGACCGGGGCGCGGCTTTTCTCGAGGAGCTCGGAGAGGTCCTCGAGGCGGCCTACAAGGAGTTCTCGACCTTCTTCGGCCGCGAGCCGAGCCAGGATCGAAGGATGGTCGTTCTCGCCTTCAAGGACTTCGAAGGATACCGGGAGTACTGCCACAAGCTCGGTCGCGATGACGTCCTCTCGGCCCTCGGCTTTGCGCCGAGCGAGGAGTGGACCTGCTGCGGCTACGACAAGTTCCGGGACACCCGGTCCTTCCTCCAGACCCTCGTCCACGAGTCCACCCACCTCTACTTCTGGGTGACCTTCGGCGCGGGAACCCCGTCCTGGCTCTCCGAGGGGATGGCGACCTACTTCGAGGGGTTCCGGAAGATCGGCCAGCGGTACGAATTCCACCTACCGAGCGAGAAGCGCCTGGCGGCGCTCCGGCCCGTCCTCTCCGGCGCTTCCTTCGAACTCGACCCCCTCCTCGCGGGCGATGCCGCCCAGCTCATAAACCAGAGCATGAACCAGGCCCTGGACTTCTATGCCCGGGCCTGGGGGCTCTTCTACTTCCTCGCCCGCTCGGACAACCCCGCCGTGCGGGAGATCTTCGTGGAGATGATGGAGCGGGCGAAAGCCGGGGGCGCGATCGACCTCCCGGGCCTCGTCGGCGACACGCGCCGGGCCGAGTTCGAGAACGTGCTCGTTGCGTTCCTGCGGGGGACGTGAGGGCGCCACCCCGCCTCCGCTCGCTCGAACGACTACTGCTTCGGCCGAGATCGAGGAGCGAACCGCAGTCCCTTCGCTTCGCTCAGGGCAAGCTCGCCCCGAGCAAGCGGACAAGCTTGCCCCGAGGGAGCGAAGCGACCGAGGGGAGGGTTCGCGGCGAGGAAATCGGCCGGACCCATCGCGTAGCCAGAATGACCTTATCCACGGGCTCCTAACCGGGCGGCCCGTTCGAGGCGTTTCAGGTCGAGAAGATCCTGCTCGCGAGCGGCGGCCTTCTTGGCCGCGATGAGATCCTTCCGGCCGATGAACCAGACCTCCTGGCTTCCGTATCGACCTCTTACCCTTCGTCGCCAGGCCCTCGCGAAATCACAGCCGTCGATCGAGGTCAGGACGTCGATGCGCGTGGGCGGGAGTCCCATCATGAGGACGAGATCGGGGCGGGCCAGGCGCTCGGCGGACACGTCCGGGGGACCGGCAAACTCCGAGATGGCCGCCAGGACCCTCGTCGCGTTCTTCCTGGCAGCGCGAACGAGGATATCGATGTCCTTCGTGTAGCGCGGTGTCGAGTGGAAGGCAACCGCATAGCCTCCCACGACCAGGTACTCTACTTGGTTCCGTTCGAGGAGTTCCAGGAAGTCCTCGAAGTCTCGACTCACGCCCCGCCGGGCATTTCGCCTCCTTCGCATCCCGTCTCTCCCCATCCTCTCCAGATCGCGCCGCGCTTCATCGACCGCCAGGATCCTCTCCTCGGGCGCGGCCTCGAGCCACCAGGAGACGTCCGCGTCGAGGAGATCCTCGGCGCTGGGGGACTCGAGGGTTCGAATGGCGCTCTTCATGCCCGGATCCTACCTCGCGCGCCGAGATCGGATGCCGGAAACCCGAGGGGCCTTCCCGATCCTATCCGCCCTTCCGACCTGATCCTTGCCCGGCTCGCCGAGCGAGAAGACCGAGCGGCCCGGACGTTCCGCCGTGGACGGGCGCGGGCCCCGCTGCCAGAATGGCGCCCCCGCCGGCTTTCGGGGGAAGGAGTTCGATCGTGCTGAAGCGAGCGATGGCTCTGTCCGTGGTTGCTGTCCTCCTCGTTTCTCTGCTTCTGTGGTCGCGAGCGCGGACCGAGGCGCCTCACGTGTCCGGGTTCATCGAGGCCGACGAGATCCGGATCGGGTCCCGGGTCGGCGGACGGGTCTCCAAGGTCCGCGTGGCCGAAGGTCAGGCGGTGAAGGCCGGAGAGGTTCTCGTGGAACTCGAGCCCTTTGACTTCGCCGAGCGGCGCCGCAGGGCCGAAGCCGTCGTCGCGGAGCGCCAGGCCGCGCTCCGCCAGGTCGAGGCGGGGTTCCGGCCCGAGGAAGTGGCTCAGGCCAAGGCCCGGCGCGATCAGCTCGCCGCCCGTTTCGAACTCGTGAAGAACGGGCCGCGACCGGAGGAGATAGCCCAGGCGCGCGCCCACCGCGATCAGCTCGCGGCCCGCCTCCAGATGGCCCAGACCGGGCCCCGGGAGGAGGAGATCGCCGCCGCTCGTTCCCAGGTGGAGCTCGCGGAGGCGGAACTCGAGGCCGCGGAGTCGACCTTCCGCCGGACCCAGGCCCTCGTCGAGAAGAGCGCCGTAAGCCGCGAGGAGATGGACCGGGCGACGGAGTCGGTCAAGGTCGCGCGAGCGGCGCGCGAGGTGCGCAAGGAGGAGCTCGCGAAGCTCCTCCAGGGAACTCGCAAGGAAGAGATCGAGGAGGCGAAGGCGAAGGTGGAGGAAGCGAACCAGGCGCTCGCGGCTCTCGAGTCCGGCTCGCGTCCGGAGGAGATCGAGGAGGCGCGCGCGCAGCTCGAGGAGGCCGAGGAGGCGTGGAAGCTCCGCCAGAGCGGGTACCGGGCCGAGGAAGTCGAGGCCGCGAAGGCGGCCCTGGCCGCGGCCGAGGCAGACCTCGCGATCCTCGACCGCCAGATCGAGGAGCTCGCGATCCGGGCGCCGGCCGAGGGCCTGATCGAGGCGATCGAACTCCAGCCTGGCGACCTGGCGGTGGCCAACGCGCCGGTACTCACCGTGGTGGGACTCTCTCGGCTGTGGGTGCGGGCCTACGTGCCGGAGGATCGGATCGACCTGGCCAACGGGACCGAGCTTCGGGTCTCGGTCGACGCGTTCCCGGGCGAACGGTTCAAGGGGCGGGTGAGCTTCGTCGCCCGCCAGGCGGAGTTCACGCCGGGGAACGTCCAGACCCCCGAGGACCGCTCCGAGCAGGTCTACCGGATCCGGGTCGAGCTCGAGGAGGGAGCCGGGCGCCTCCGGGCAGGGATGGTCGCCGACGTCTGGCTCCCGGACCGGGAGGGCGGGCGATGACGGAAACGGCGATCGACGCCCGCGGGCTCTCGCGCCGGTTCGGGAAGCTCGTCGCGGTCCAGGACGTCTCGTTCCGCGTGCGAAAGGGAACGATCTTCGGGCTCCTGGGACCCAACGGGAGCGGGAAGTCCACCCTCATCCGGATGCTCTGTGGCGTCCTCCCACCGAACGGCGGCGAGGCCACCGTCCTCGGGCTCGACGTTCGGCGGGAGGCCGAGTCGATCAAGCGGCGGATCGGGTACATGTCGCAGAGGTTCTCCCTCTATGCCGACCTCTCCGTGCGGGAGAACATCGAGTTCTACGCCCGCGTCTACGGGCTCGAGGGCGAGCGACTGCGGCAGCGGACGGAGGCGGTCCGGGACCTCGCCGGGCTCTCCGGGCGCCTCGACCAGCCGGCCGGAACGCTGTCGGGAGGCTGGAAACAGCGCCTCGCGCTCGCCTGTTCGCTCGTCCACGAGCCAGAGGTCCTCTTCCTCGACGAGCCGACGGCGGGGATCGACCCGGTAGCCCGGCGCGATCTCTGGGATCTCCTGTTCGAACTCTCGGGCCGCGGCGTCACCCTGTTCGTCACCACGCATTACATGGATGAGGCCGAGCGCTGTACCGACGTCGCCTACATCTACAACTCCAGGCTCCTCGTCTGCGGGCGGCCCGAGGATCTCAAGTCGCTTCCCGAGGTGACGCCGGCCGGAACGCGCCGGCTCGACATGGAACCCCCCGATCCGACCGCCGCCCTCGCCCGGCTCCGGCACGCCGAAGGCGTGCTCGACGCCACTCTCTTCGGGCAGTCGATCCACATCCTCGCCCGCGAGGATCTCCCGGAGGAGGCGCTCCGCCTGGGGCTCGGGCCGGACGCGGCCCAGGTTTCGCTGCGCACCATCCGGCCATCGCTCGAGGACGTCTTCGTGACCTTGACGCGCGCGGTGGATCGCGGCGAGGAAGGCTCGCCAAAGGCGGGCGCGGCTCCGGCCGAGCCGGCGCCGCCGGCGCTTCCCGTGGCTCCGGAGCCACCGCGCTCGCGCAAGCGCCCGTGGTTCGGGTTCGGCGCGATCTTCCGCAAGGAGGTCTCCCACATCCGCCGGGAGCCCTCCACGCTCTTCTTCGTTCTCGCGGTGCCCATGCTTCAGACGATCATCTTCGGGTACGCGATCCAGACCGAGGTGGACGACATCCCGATGGTCGTCCACGATCTCGACGGGAGGGCGAGCGCGCGCGAGCTCGTGCAGGCCTTCGAGAACACGGGGACTTTCCAGGTCCAGGGACGCTCGCTCGACGAGGAGTCGTTCCGGCGATCCCTCACCTCGGGCCGTGCGCGGGTCGGGCTCGTGATCCCGCCGAACTACGGCGACCGCCTGGTCCGCTCCGAGCAGGTCCAGGCGCAGCTCCTCGTGGATGGAAGCGATTCCCAGGTGGCGACCACGGCCCTCCAGGCGGCGAAGCTCCTGGGGCTCATGCGCTCGATCCAGCTCGCGCGGACCCAGGCCGAGGCGAACCAGACCGCGCCGGCCCGGGATCCGTCGGGCCGGGCCGCGCTCCCGATCGACATCCGGACCCGGCTCCTCTTCAATCCGAACCTGGAGAGCTCCCACTTCTTCGTACCGGGGCTCGTCGGAATCATCCTTCAGCTCGTGACGCTCTTCCTGACCGCGTTCTCGATCGTCCGCGAACGCGAGATCGGGACGCTCGAACAGCTCTTCGTCACGCCGGTCGGCCGGGCGGGGCTCCTCGCCGGCAAGGTCCTTCCCTACGCCGTTCTCGGCTTCGTGGAGACCCTGATCGTGCTCTCGGTGATGGTCTTCGTCTTCGGAGTGCCGATCCGGGGAAGCCTCGCCCTGCTCCTCGCGCTCTCGGGGCTCTTCCTCCTCTGCGGCCTCGGACTGGGGCTCTTCGTCTCGACCGTGGCCCGGACCCAGGTCCAGGCCATGCAGTTCGCCTTCATGCTCATGCTCCCCTCGGTCCTCCTCTCGGGGTTCGTGTTCCCCAGGAGCCAGATGCCCTTCGTCATCTGGATCGTGACGTTTGCGCTGCCGGCGACCTACTTCATCGAGATCCTGCGCGGCGTCGTGCTCCGCGGCGCGGACCTCGCCGATCTCGCGCGCCAGGTCCTCGGGCTCGCGATCTGCTGCATGGCGATTCTCGCCGCGAGCCTGGGGAGGTTCCGGAAGCAGATCGCGTAGCGTTCTGGCAGGCTGTAGATACTGCGCTTCGGAGGCGCGACGCCGAGAAAGAAGGAATGGGCTCTACTGCACGAGCAGGCAGGCGACCGAGTGGCCGGGAGAGACTTCCCGAAGCGCGACGGGCGTGGTCTCGCAGCGGGGCTCGCGCACGGGGCATCGGCTCGCGAAGGGGCAGCCGGCGAACTCCTGAGTCGGCGACGGGACGGTTCCCTCGAGGAGAATGCGCTGGCGCTTTCGCTCGACAGCGGGGTCGGGGATGGGGACGGCCGAGAGGAGCGCCTTCGTGTACGGGTGGAGGGGGCGCTCGTAGATCTCCTTGTGGCCCGCCTTCTCGACGATCCGGCCGAGGTACATCACGGCGACCTCGTCGGAGATGTGGCGGACGACGGCGAGGTCGTGGGCGATGAAGAGGAAGGTGAGGCCGCGCCTCGCCTGGCGCTCCTGGAGGAGGTTCACAAACTGGGCCTGGATCGAGACGTCGAGCGCCGAGACCGGCTCGTCGCAGACGATGAAGTCGGGGTT
>JACQVV010000050.1 GCA_016209595.1 Planctomycetota bacterium | reverse complement strand
GACGAGCGTTCGGACGTCTACTCGCTCGGCGCGATCCTCTACGAGATCCTCGCGCTCGCGCGCCCCTACACGGGCAGCACGCCCGATGCCATCCTCCTCAAAGTGGAGGAGGGAAGACTCGTCCCGCCCTCCGTGCGCGCCCCGGGGCGAAGCATCCCCCGCGAGCTCGAGGCCGCGGTCATGAAGGCGATGTCCCCCGACCCTGCCCTCCGCTACGCCTCGGTCGCCGAGCTCGAGGCCGATATCGAGGCGTTCCTCGCCGGGCGGACCCTCGCCGCCGCCCAGTACAACCCCTGGCAGGTCCTCGCCAAGTGGGCGCGCCGCAACAAGCCGATCGTCTTCGGCGCCGCCGCGGCTGTCCTCGCGCTCGCCGCCGGCCTCGCCGTCATGTTCGGCGCCACGCGGGCGAGGAGAGCCGCCGAGGCCCAGGAACTCCACGCCGAGGCCGAAAAGGACTGGCAGGCCGCCGAGTCCCGGTACCTATGGAACCCCGCCTCGCCGCAAGCTTTCTTTCGAAGCCGGGTCGGCGCCCTCCAAAAGGCGGGGCGCTCGTACGAGCTCCACCCCTCCCCCCCCCAGGACTGGAAGCGGGATCTGGCCGGTCGCTCCATGGAACTTCAAGAAAAGGCCCAGGAGGCCGGCGACTGGGCCCTGGCTCAGGTCCTTGCC
Organism: Planctomycetota bacterium; assembly: GCA_016209595.1. GTDB lineage: Bacteria > Planctomycetota > JACQVV01 > JACQVV01 > JACQVV01 > JACQVV01. Next base: position 6,085 of record JACQVV010000050.1, on the reverse strand, counting down.
AACCTCCCCGCCCAGTGGCACGCCGTGGACGACGCCGAGGCCGCCCGCCGCGCCAGCGAGGTCAACGCAACCCTCGCCCGGGCCGCGAGCGAAGACCGGGAGCACCTCGACCAGACCCTCGCGCGGATCGCCGCTGCCGAGGCCAGGGCGAAGGAGCAGGGCGCGCTCCTCCCCGGCGAGGCCGAGGAACGGGCCCGCCGCCTCGCGCGCGCGTCCCGGACCGGCCTTGCCGCCGAGGTCCTCACCCGCCTCGAGGACGAGGAACGCGCCCCCCCTGCCTCGACCGCCAGGCGCCTCCTCGTGGAGATCCTCGGCCGGACCGGCGACGTCCAGGCGACCGCGAAGGATTCCGGCCTCAGCGCGCCCCGGCTCATAGAGCGCACCCTCTCGCAGGACCGTGGGGCCCTCGAGGCCCTCGGCGCGGACGAGATCCGGAGCTGGATCCTCGCCGCCGCGCGGCTCTCCCTGGTTGCTCCCGCCGCCTTCGGGGACGTCAAAGTGCTTCTCGCCGGCGTGGCCGGGAAGTTCGACAGGGACGGCCCCGTCGCCCAGGCCGCCGCGCGAGGCCTCTCGATCCTCGGCACGATCGGCGACCCGGCCGCCCCCCTCTCCCGGGACTCCGAGAGCTACCTCGCCGAGCTCCAGGAGCTGGGCGACTGGCTCTCCGCCGCGGCCCAGTCGGGGAGCGAGTACACGAGGTACCTCCTCGAAAAGGCCGGCGACGAAGCCCGCCTCACGACCGGCCAGATCGTCTTCGTCTACGATCAGATCGGCCTCGCGGGCGAGGACACCCCGCCCGAACCGGGAGCCTCCCCGCCGAGCGACCTCCTCCTCGCCGCGTTCGAGGCCCTCCCCGACGAGTGGCTCTCCGACTCGGTGCCGCCGGGGACTGACCCCGAGGCCAGGACCCGCCCCCGCGAGAAGGCGATCCATGCGGCCATGGCGCTCTCGCGCCTCGGAAGCGAGCGCCTGGCGGAACGGCTCTACACACGGCGACACGACAGCCAGCAGTTCTCGACGTTCTGGAACAAGACCGAACTCGCCTTCGCCCTGACGGCCCCATCCAGGAAGGATCCTCAAACGGCGGAGGAGTACCTAGATCGCGGCCTCGCCCGGCAGGACCAGGGCGACCTCGTCGGCGCCATCCTTGACTACGACGGTGCCATCGTGCTCAGGCCCGACGACGCCCGCGCCTACAACAACCGGGGCATCGCCCGGGCGGCCCAGGGCGACCTCGCCGGCGCCATCCTTGACTACGACCGCGCCATCGAGCTCAAGGCCGACGTTGCCTTGGCTTACGTCAACCGCGGCAACGCCCGGAAGGCGCAGGGCGATCCCGCCGGCGCCATCCTTGACTACGACCGCGCCATCGAGCTCGGGCGCGACTTTGCCGAGGCCTACGTCACCCGCGGCATCGCCCGGCAGGCCCAGGGCGACGTCGCCGGCGCGATCCTTGACTATGACCGCGCCATCGAGCTCAAGCCCGACCTTGCCGGGGCCTACGTCAACCGTGGCATCGCCCGGTACGACCAGGGCGACCTCCCCCGCGCCATCCTTGACTACGATCGGGCCATCGAGCTCAAGCCCGACGGTGCCGACGCCTACAGCTGCCGCGGCAACGCCCGGCGGGCCCAGGGCGACCTCGCCGGCGCCATCCCTGACTTCGACCGCGCCATCGAGCTCAAGCCCGACCTTGCCGAGGCCTACGGCAACCGCGGCGCCGCCCGGGCGGCCCAGGGCGACCTAGCCGGCGCCATGTCTGACTGCGACCGCGCGATCGAGCTCAAGCCCGACTTTGCCAATGCCTACAACAACCGTGGCGCCGCCCGGGCGGCGCAGGGCGACCCCGCCGGCGCCATCGCCGACTTCGACCGCGCCATCGAGCTCAAGGCCGACGATGCCGGCGCCTACAACAACCGCGGCGTCGCCCGGAAGGCCCAGGGCGATCTAGCCGGCGCCATGTCTGACTACGACCGCGCGATCGAGCTCAAGCCCGACTTTCCCGATGCCTACAACAACCGTGGCGCCGCCCGCGTGGACCAGGGCGACCCCGCCGGCGCCATCGCCGACTTTGACCGCGCCATCGAGCTCAAGCCCGACGATGCCAAGGCCTACAACAACCGCGGCATCGCCCGGCAGAACCAGGGCGACCTCGCCGGCGCGATCCTTGACTGCGACCGCGCCCTCGAGCTCAAGCCCGACCTTGCGCTGGCCTACAACAGCCGCGCCAGCGCCCGGAAGGCGCAGGGCGACCTCGCCGGCGCGATCCTTGACTGCGACCGCGCCATCGAGCTCTTGCCTGACTATGCCGAGGCCTACTACAACCGTGGCATCGCCCGCCAGGCCCAGGGTGACCTCGCCGGCGCCATCGCCGACTGCGACCGCGCCATCGCGATCAGGCCCGACTATGCCGGGGCCTACTACAACCGCGGCTGCTTCCGGCAGGCCCAAGGCGATCTCGCGAGCGCCATCGCCGACTACGACCGCGCAATCGCGATCAGGCCCGACTATGCCGCGGCCTACAACAACCGCGGCAACGCCCGCCGGGCCCAGGGCGACCTCGCCGGCGCCATCGTCGACTACGACCGCACCATCGCGCTCGCCGCCCATCTCTGGCAACCGTGGGCAATGCGTGGGATCGCGCTCGCGGGGCTCGGGAGAAGAGACGAGGCCCGGGAGTCCTTCGACAAGGCGGTCTCTCTCTGCCCCCCGGGCCAGCGCGCCAGCGTCGAGTCCTGGCGGCGACAGGCTCTCGGAGAGTAGGAGCGGCCGGGGCATCGGCCGCTCGAGCGAGCGTGGGGTCCTGATCGGGCCAACCCTTGGCGTTGACCCTTTCAGCACCTGCGCTACGGGTCGCAGGCCGGCACGCGCGGGTCCACGAGTCCACGACGGCGATGCCTTGCCGCCTCGCGCCGATCCTCGCCCGCTGCGGGGAACCGGAGAACGCCTACGCCACCGACGAGGACACCGGCGGCCCCGACCCGCTCGCGCCGCTACGACTTCGCGAAGGACCCGATCGCGTACCCGCAGGAGCTCGCGCCCTCGCGCGGTTCCACCGGGAGCACATCCTCGACCGCTACGTCCGGGACGGGGAGAGCTGGGTCAAGGCCCGCGAGGGCTACGAGCTCAGCCTCGAGCTCGAGACACGGGCCATCTCCATGATGGCGAACTGGCGCGAGATCCCCTCGGACGGCCGGTTCCGGATCCGGCTCAACCTTCTCGCGGAAACGATCCGAGCCGACCGCGCCGCGGGTCGCCGCCCCTTCCTCGTCGTCGGGAACGCCGGAACCACGAACACCGGCGCGGTCGACGACCTCCCGTCGCTCGCGGAGCTCGCGGCTCGCGAGGGGCTCTGGTTCCATGCCGACGCCGCCTACGGTGGCTTCTTTCTTCTCACCGGCCGCGGGAGGCGGGCACTCGCCGGGATCGAACGCGCGGATTCGGTCGTCCTGGACCCGCACAAAGGGCTCTTCCTGCCTTACGGGACGGGGGCGCTCCTCGTCCGGGACGGCGAGGTGCTCCGCCGGGCGCACGCGGTTCGTGCCGACTACCTCCCGGCGATGGCTCCGGACGAGGAGAAAGTCGACTTCTGTCAAATCTCCCCCGAGAGGCTGCTGAAGAAGGGGCCTCGCTGACGGTTTGCTCCGCCCGCCGCTCGCCGTTCTTCGTGAGGGGGATTCCTGCGGTCGGTTTAGGCTGGCAAGAGGATGAAACTCCCCTTACCCCCGGAGCTCCCGGTCGGCCGATCTCTCGGCCGCCCCGGGCCGGCCCGGGAGCGCCAGGTCATCCGCTCATGGCGCGGGCCACCTCCTCGGGCCCTTGGGCACTCCTCTGGAGGATCAACTTGGCCGCACGTTTCAGGTTTACCGTGATCGCGGTCAGGACAACCTGGATCGTGACCTTGGCGAGACCCCAGTAGCGCGCATGCCGCATGCCATGCCGGTTCACCTGTTCATCGAACTTCGCCTCGATCCGCCCGCGCAACCGGAGCTCGGAGCGCCGCCATTCGCGTCCCGCCTCGCCTGCGACCCTCTTCTTCTTGCGCACGTCCGAGAGGTAGATGCGCCGGCGAGGCTGGGCCGATCCCTCTCGCTCTCCGGGCGTCAGGCACGTCTCTCGGAACGGACATCGGTTGCAGTCGCCGACCGAAAAGTAGTAGAGGTCCCCCGCGCCCACCCGGACCTTGCCGATGGAGTGCTTCCCCGCAGGACAGATCATCTCGTCGGTCTGCTCGCTGTACTCGAAGTCGTCGCTCTTGCGCTCGGCCGAGAGTCCGGCGAAGCAAGGACGGCCCTTCGCCTCCTCGACCTGCTGGACCGTGGTCGAGTTGTTGTAGAGGGCATCCGCGATGATGACCGCGCTCTCCTCCCGGCCTACCGTGTCGCCGGCCAGGAGGTCGGCCGTCCGCACCGCTTCGTTTGCGTTCCCCGGGACCACGTCGACGCTCGTGATGATCCGGCTCTCCGGGTCGATCGCCTCATGCGCCTTGTACCCGCAAAAGGGCATGTCTTCCTTCTTGTATCCCCATCGTGCGTCGGGATCGTCGAAACTCACCGGGCGATCGCGATCCGCCAGCAGCGCCGCCAGAAGGTCCGCCCGATCTCGCACGCGTTCGTCCTGCACGGAGCGTACGGCATCGAGGAGCCTCTCCGTCCGCTCACGCTCCACCCGGAGGGCATCCTCTCCACGCGGTTCCGGAGCCGGCTCGGCAAGCTCGAGCCCCTTGCGGAGCATCTCGGCCTTCTCGGGCTTCACCCTCCCGAGAGCATCGTACACCTTCTCGCGCCCGCTCCGCATCAGCCCCACCCACGACGCCCTAGCGACTTTCGCCCACAGATGCACGCCGTCGAGGAGCCGCCGGTCGCTACCCACGAGGCCCGCAGCCTCGAGCTGCCGGTTCACTTCCGCGAAGACCTTGCGAATGCCTTCCTCGCCGATCCGGTCGCGAAAGCGCACGAGCGTCGTGGAATCCGGGACGCGATCATCCATTCCCAGGCCCAGGAAATCTCGGTACAGGAGGTTATACCCGGCCTGCTCTTCCACTTCGCGGTCCGACAAATCGGCGTAGTACTCCAGCACCAGCATCCGGACCAGGAGCGCCGGAGCGAAGCTCGGCCGGCCCGTCCACGCGTCGTAATAGGAGGCCAGGCTCTTCTCGATCCCCTCCCAGTCCACGGTCCGCCGCATCCGCAGCAATCGGTGATCCTCCGGAACCGAACCAGCGGCCCGAGTCATGTCCGCGAAGCCGAGTTGCCGATCCGCCCGATCCCTTGTGAGCATCTCGCGTCCGCTCCTCGTCGAAAAACCCTAGTTCCTCGTTCCCTGGGCACGGTTCGCCCGTGCGGCCTGGATCGCCCCGGCACCATAGACTGTCTCGGCCATCCTCAGGTTGTGCGCCCGGCATGCGAGGCGAAGGTTCGAAAGCGTCGTCGCCCCGCCGAGGCCGAAGGGCTCGTCGTGGTGGATCTCCAGGCCGTTCGTTGCCGAACACCGGACCCCGCCGGGCCCCACGTAGGTGCACCTCCCTCCGTCCCTCACCCACACTCGGTCCCGGAGCTCGGCCGGGATGCGGCGCGAAGCGGATTCCCCGATCTCGCAGCGATCTCCGGCGGCGTCGTCGCTTCGGCCATCCCTGGCCTCCGCTCCTCCCCGAGGGGGCTTCCCTTCGCTTCGCTCAGGGCAAGCTACCCCCTCGGCCTCCCCCCTGCCATCCTGGCGACGGGGGGGGAGTGCCTCCCCCCCGGACCCCCTCTCGCCGCCTCCGGCGGCGTCGTCCGGGAAACGTCCCCCGTTCTTCTTCGCGTTCTTCCGCTTCTCTCTCCTCTCGATCTTCTTCTCCGGACTCTCCCGCTCCAGGAACTCATCCAGGACCGCCTCGAACACTTCACCCAGGCTCGCCGAGGGTCCCAGCTTGCCCGCCAGGAGCGCCCGCGCCTTCTCGACCTTGGCGGCGAACTCGGCGTTGGCCGCGAACGAGACCTTCAAGCGCACTTCCGCTGCGGAAGTAGACGACCTTCCACGCGCCTCCGGCTCCGGCGTCTCCGGCCGGTTCCCGGGGACCTCCGTGCTCTGCGCCGTCTCGTTG
>JACQVV010000577.1 GCA_016209595.1 Planctomycetota bacterium | reverse complement strand
CGGGCGGCGCAAGTGCGCGCCATTTCCTGTTCAGCATTGATATTTCCTGTTTCCTGTTTTCCATTTCGCGTTTTGGCGCGACGGAAGAACGGGAAACAGCAACAGCAACCGGAAATGCTACATGCTAAACCCCGAGGGGTATGTCGGCTGTTGAGGGTCACGCAAGAACGGTCATGCACCCGCTCCCGCGGTTCGGCGGGAGCTAGACCCCCAGGAGATACGGCGCCACGGTCCGCAGAGCGGATCGGAGCGCCCAGGCGACGGCCTCGTCCGAGTCCAGGCGCAGGAGCTCGGCGCGCAGGCCGGCAAGGAAAGCGTCGTCCGCGGCGAACGTGAGCGCCCCGATCGCGTGGAAGACTCGCGCGCGGACGCTGAAGTCGCGGTAGCCCAGGGCGAGGAGCGCCAGCGCGGAGAGCGGCCGGCCGGCCATCTCGCCGCACACGGCGAGCGGGCGCCCGGTCGGGGCGAGATCGTCCACGATCCGCACCAGGGCGCGGACCACCGCGGGCTGGAACGGGTTGTAGTAGTTCTTCACCTGCTCGTTGTCGCGGTCGACGGCCAGGAGGTACTGCACGAGGTCGTTCGTGCCGACGCTGAAGAAGTCGGAGACGGGGGCGTAGTGCTCCAGTTCGTACAGGACCGACGGGACCTCGATCATCATCCCGAAAGGGGGGAGAAGCTCGTGGCCACCCTCCAGCGCCGTCTCCACGAAGAGCTCCCGCGCCGCCCTCATCTCCCAGGGCGCCGAGATCATGGGCACCATGATGCGCACAGCCGTCCGCTCGGCGGCGGCGGCGGCGAGGATCGTCCGGATCTGCGTGCGGTATACCGCCGGGTGCTCGAGGAGGAAGCGGATCGAGCGGAACCCGAGGATCGGGTTGGGCTCGCGGATCGGCTCGGCGTAGGGGAGGTTCTTCTCGCCCCCCAGGTCGAGGAGCCGGACCGTGACCTCGCCGTCCCTGAAGGCGTGGAAGATCCTCCGGAAATACCCCTCGAGCTTCTCCTCGGTCGGCCAGTTCCGCTGGCGCATGTAGAAGAACTCGGTGCGCAGGAGCCCGACCGAGGTCGCCCCGACCCGGCGCGCCGGCGCGACCTGCGCCGGGAGGTCGAGGTTCACGGAAAGCCGGAAACCGTCCCGCGCCGGGCGTCCCCCGCCGACGCGTGCGAGCTCCTCGCGGATCTTCTCCGCGGCGGCCTCCTCCGCGAGTCGCCGCTCCTCGTAGTGCCGGATCGTGTCGGGGTCGGGGTTGACGAAGACGAACCCGTTCACGCCGTCCACGAGCAGCAGGTCCCCCCGGCGAACGCGGGAGAGAAGATCGGGGACCGCGACGACGGCAGGAATGCCCCGGGAGCGGGCGAGGATCGAGGCATGCGAGGTCTCGCTCCCGTGTTCGGTGACGATCCCCGCCACGAGGGACCGGTCGAGCGAGGCCGTCTGCGCGGGCGTGAGGAACTCGGCCATAACGACCACCGGTTCCTCCCCCGCGACCTCCACCCCGAGATCGACCCCGAGGCCCGTGAGGATCTGCATCCGCACGTCAAGGAGATCGTGGACCGAATCTCGGAGGAAGGGATCCTCCCTCGCCTCGAAGGTCTCGACGGTCTCGCGGAGGACTCGGTCCACCGCCTGCGAAGCCGGCATCCTGTCGCTCGCGATCCGCTCCTCGATCCGCGAGCGGAGCCTCGGATCCCGGAGGATCTGCGCGTGCGCCCGGAAGATCGCCGCCGCTTCGGCACCGCCGTCCACGAGCCGGTCCGCCGTCGAGAGCGCCCTCTCGACCGCCTTCTCCAGCGCCTTCGCGAGCCGGTCCTTCTCCTCGTCGACGCTCGAAAAGAGCTCGGCCGGCGGCGAGAGGAGCATGGGGTCCTGCCCGAGCACGATCGCCTTCGCCATCCCGATTCCGGGCGAGGTTCCCAGGCCGATCAGGCAGACCGGGGCCGAGGGCTTCTCCTCATCGCCCTCGCCCGGGAGGAGCGTCGAGACGTCGAGGATCGAGGCGACCTGGCTCGCGAGCGCCTGGAGCAGGAAGACGTCGTTGGTGTGGAACGCGTGGACCCGTTCCGTCTGCACGGCGAGGACGCCCAGGAGCTCCCCGCGGCGGGAGAGCGGGACCCCACCGAAGGAGTGGAAGCGCTCCTCGCCGGTCTCCGGGAAATATTTGAAGTGCGGGTCGTCCCGCGCCTCGCTGACGAAGACCGGACGCTCGGTTTCGCCGACGTGTCCGGTGAGGCCCTCGCCGAGCTTCATGCGCACGCGCCCGACGGACGCCGGAGCGAGGCCCCGGGTCGCGGCGAGAACGAGCTCGCGCCGGGTGGGATCGAAAACGTAGATCGAGCAGACGTCGAAGTGAAGCCGGCGGGCCAGGATCTCGACCGTCCGGTCGAAAGTCGCCCGGGGTCCCCCGCCCGAGGCCAGGGCCTCGGCGGTGTCCCGGAGGACCTGAAGGTAGACGCTCTCTTCCATCTCGCGAGTTGGCACGGCCCCATTCTACTCCACGCGGATCAACTCCCTCCCGCCAGGATCGTGTGGACGGTCTCCTCCGGGAGCGGCGGCAGAGCGACGAGCGCGAGGTTCTCCTCTACGTGGGCCGGGGACTTCATGCCGACCAGGGCCGACAGGACCCCCGGGGCGCTCCGGGCGAACTGGAGCGCGCGCAGGGCGCCCGTGAGCGAGGCGTCTCCCAGGAGCGCGCTCGCGCGGGCGTCGATCTTGCCGAGGACGCGACCCTGGGAGATCGCGGAGCTCGCGACGACCGCGAGCCCGAGCTCGCCCGCGGCTGGGATCGCGGGGAGTCGCCTCGCGCCGAGAACTTGAGTCGGCAGCGCGAGCCCTTCCGTCATGGCGAGGTTCAAGGGGAGCTCTATCCACCGGAAGCGGTCCTCTCGCCCTCCCGCCGCCTGCCGCGCCATCTCCTTCACGCGGGCGAGGTCGATATGCTCGCTCGCCTCGGGTCCCATCCGGAAGGCCTTCCAGGTGGCGAGGCCGTAGGAGGCGATCTTCCCCCGGTCCGCCGCGACCTCGAGCGCCTCGAAAGCGGCGGCCAGACGCTCGTAGAAGACCTTCCGCCCCACTTCCGGGAGCTCGGTCTCGGGATTGTGGATGTAATAGACGTCCACGGTCTCCAGACCGAGGTTGGCAAGGCTCCGCTCGAGCTGGTCGGCAAGGTAGGCGGGGTGCATCGAGTGGCAGCCCTCGGCGAGGTCCTCCGGGCGGATCCCGAGCTCCTTTCGCGCGACGTACTCGCTCTTGAACCATTGCTCCGCCGGGCTGGGTTGCGGGACGAAGCCTCCCTTCGTGCAGACGAGGATCTCGTCGCGTGCGGCCTCGCTCGAATCCACGAGCCGGGCGAGCGCCGCGCCGGCGCTCCGCTCTCCCCGTTCCTGGCGATAGTTGATCGCGGTGTCCACCACGTTGACGCCGCCCCGCACCGACCGGACGACTGCCGCCGTGACCAGCGAGTCGGTCTGGTCGTCTCGCCCCCCCAGGTAGGTCCCGATCCCGATCGAACTCGCGCGGAGCCCCTCCCGCTCACGGAAATGCCCGGGCGCAGCGGCTCCCGCGAAACGCGCCACGTAGCGGGCCGTCCCTTCGGGCGTCGCCCGTCCCGGGATGCGTCGGCCTCGGGAGGTCGGATCTTTGGGCATCGGCTGCCTCGGGGAAACTCGCCCGCCCGTCACGAGGTTGGCGCATGGCGCGGGCGGACGGGGGATAGAATCGCATCATTATCACCTGAGACACCGGGAGATGTCCCTTGTCCGATGACACCAAGTACCTCGCAGCCGCCAAGGAGCTGGGGTTCCTCGACACCAGGAAGCTCGCCCTTCTTCGCCGCGAGCTTCATGCGGCGCGGCGCCGCGGCGAGGAGCCCGCGATCCGCACGACGCTCCTTTCTCGAGGGATCATCACCGAGGAGGAGGACGGCCGAGTCCTCGCATGGCTCGCGGAGAGGATCGAAGCAACCCTCGACGTCAGCCCGCCGCCGTCCCCCGTGGACGTCCCCCCGAGCGATTCCTCCGGGAGCCGGCTCGGGGCGGTGGTGCCCGGGATCGAGGCGGCGCTGGAGATGGGGCTCCCGCGCTACGAGATCGCGCACCGCCTCGGACGCGGCGGGATGGGGGAGGTCCTCTCGGCGCGCGACCGTTTTCTCCAGCGCGAGGTCGCGATCAAGACGCTCATCCAGGCCGAGTCGGGGGACGCCACGCGCCGCTTCATCGAGGAAGCGCAAATCACGGGGCAGCTCGAACACCCCAACATCGTCCCCGTCCACGAGCTGGGTCTCGACGAGGAGGAACGTCCGTATATCGTCATGAAGCGGGTGCGGGGGAAGAGCCTTGCGGAGGTCCTCAAGAGCGGCCGGCGCCGCGGAAAGGGAATGACCCTGCCGGAGCTCCTGGCGATCTTCCGGAAGATCTGCGACGCGGTGGCCTACGCCCACAGCCGGGGCGTCATCCACTGCGACCTCAAGCCGTCCAACATCATGGTGGGGGAGTTCGGAGAGGTCCTCCTCATGGACTGGGGGCTCGCCAAGGTTGTGGGAGCGCCGGAGTCGGACGACGAGCAGCCGGTGACGACGGTGCGGCACCGCATGAGTTCCGGGGACTGGTCGCTCGCCGGCTCGGTGCGCGGGACTCCCGCCTTCATGTCCCCCGAGCAGGCGCGCGGGGAGGTCGGCCGGCTCGACCATCGCTCGGATATCTACTCTCTCGGCGCGATCCTCTACACCCTCCTCACCCGGACGCCGCCCTACAAGGGGGAGAACGGGGACGCGATCCTCGTCCGGGTCGCCCGCGGGGAGCTCGAGCCTCCCACGCGCCGCGCTCCGTACGGCGGGATCCCGCGCGAGCTCGAGGCCGTCGTGCTCAAGGCGATGGCCTTCGATCAGGGCGATCGTTACCAGAGCGTGGAAGAGCTCCAGGAGGAGATCGACGCACACCTCGCCGGGCGAGCGCTTCAGGCCGCGGAATACTCGCAATGGGAGATCCTTGCCAAGTGGGCGAAGAGGAACAAGGTCGCCGTCGCGGGCGCTGCCGCGACCGCGGTTGTCGCCCTCGCGGGGATCGCGGCGGGCGTCGCCCTCTGGCACCGGGCCGAGGTCCTGGCACTGGAAAGATCCCAGGAGACGCGCCTGGAGACCGAGAGAATCGAGCGCGAGCGGGCGCTTGCAGCCAGGACAAGTGAGGCCGAACGGATCTTCTCGCAAGCCTCGGGCGAGGAGGAGGCAAGCCGGGACCTTCCGTTCAACGAGAGCGCGCCGCAGGAGTACTTCGTCGCGAAGCTCCCCATCGCCCAGCGGATGGGCCAGGCGATCGAGATCCACCCGCAGGCGCCGGCCGATTGGCGGGAACGGCTCGCCGGCATGACCGGCGACCTTCAGGCGAAGGCCGAGACGACCGGCGAGTGGGCGCTCGCCCTTCACCTAGCCCACTCCGCGGTCCTCTGGGGCGCCGTCGGGGAAGAGGCCGGCCGCGAGCGCGCGGAGCGCGCCCGGGCTCGCCGGGAAGAACGCGAGGTGGAGGACATCCGGCGCCTGGAGACCGTCCTCTCCCGGATCGGCGAGGCCGAGGAGCGCGGCGAGCGCCAGGGCTTCGTCCCGGGGGAGCTCGAGGAGGAGGCCCGGCGTCTCGCCGCTCTTCGCGCGAGGCCCGCGCTCGCCGCTCGGATCGTGTCCGAACTCCACAGGGACGACCGGAGACGCCGCGAGAAGGTCGCCGGCGAGGTCGCCCTGACGTCGCTCCAGCGGGAATTCCTGGTCGAGACGCTCTCGCGGCTCGGGAACGCCAGGACGTCGCCTGGCGAACCAACGGTGGCCGAGGTCGTGGCGGGAGAGCTCTCCTCCGACGTCACCTACATTCGCTCCGGCGAGCTCGCGGCCTGGATGCGGGCGGCGGCGCGCCTGGAGGCGAGCGAGCCGGGGTCGGTCCCCGCGCCGGGAGCTCGCGCGCTGATCGCGAGCGCCTCCGAGGCCTGTGGCGGCGTCGGGCCGGTGGCGTTCGCGGCAAGCCAGGCGACCGGCTTCCTGGGAGTCGTCTCGGGGGAGGTCGGACTTCCGGCTCCCTCGAAAGCCGACGTGGTCTACGATCCCGCCGCGCCCCGCCGCGCCGAGGACGACGAGAGGTTCGCGGCGCTCGTCCGGGAGCTCGGGGACTGGACCGCATCGTCGGTCACCTCGGGGACCGCCTACACCCGAAGGCTCCTCGAGCTCGCGGGCGAAGGCGCGACGCTTCCCGGACCCGGCGGCGATGCCGCGCCTCTCTCCGCGCGCCAGCAGGCCTTCGTCCTCGACCAGCTGGGGCTCTTCGGGGACATCCTCCCTCCCGATCCCGCGCGGCCGCTTCATGGCGCGCTCGAGGTCCTGCGCTCGGCGCTCGCCGCGCCGCCCGACGCCTGGCTTCGCCCCGGCGCGCCCCCCGAGTCGAGAACTCCCGCCGTCCGTGCGCTCACCGCCGCGGTCGGCCTGGCCCGCCTCTCGGACGCTTCGAGCGCGGAGCTCCTCTTCGAGCGCCGTGAGCAGGCCGGGAGTGAGTCCCTCTTCTTCCAGCGCACCCGGATCGCGGCCCGGACGATCCCCATGGACGGCTGGCGCGAGGCCCAGGGCGCGTCCGAGCATATGCTTCGCGCCTCGGCGTGGCTCGCCAGAGGTGAGCATCGCCGCGCGCTAGCCGACCTCGACCGGGCGATTTCCCTCGACCCTGCCAGCGCCGCCGCCCGCGACCGCCGCGGCTTCGTCCACTGGACGCTCGGGAACTGGGGCGAGGCTCGTTCCGATTATGGCGCGGCGCTCTCGATCGACCCGAATCTCGCGGCCGCATACGCCCATCGCGGCGAGCTCCTCTACAACTCCGGCTACAGCCGGCGGGAGACCCCGCAGGGGAAGGAAGAGATGCGCGAGGCGACCCGCGACCTCACACGGGCGATCGAGCTCGATCCCGCCAACGCCCGCGCCTACGTGATGCGCGGGCTCTGCTACGGCGAGCTCGGTGGCGGGGACACGGTCGAGGACTGGACGAAGGCGCTCGCGCTCAACCCCAACCAGGTCGAGTGCCACTTCTTCTGGGGAAACGGCGCCGTCGCGAGAAAGGCCTGGCAGGAAGCGGTCGATCGCTACTCGCGCGCGATCGAGATCGACCCCGAGTTCCTGAGGGCCTACCTCGCGCGCGCCCAGAGCTGGCTCGAACTTGGAAAACCCGAGGAGGCGATCGCCGACTGCACCCGCGCGGCGCAGATCGATCCCCAGGACCCGTCGCCCTTCGGGCTCCGGGCCTTTCTCCGCTCGCAGCAGGGCGACTCCCGGGGCGCGGCCGACGATCTCGCGCGCATCGTCGAGATTCGCCCGGGGGAGCTCGGCGTCTGGCAGGAACTCGGCTCGCTTCTGGCCGGCATGGGAGACTTCGAACGCGCGAGCGAGCTCTTCTCGACCGCCCTGCGGCGTGCCGGCCCGGAGCTCTGGGGCCCCCTCAAGCTCCTCTATTACCAGTCGGCGGGCGCGAACGTCCGGCTCGACCTCGGGACTCGGCCCGACGCCGACCCCGTGGGGCTCCCTCGAATCTCCTCCCCGGCGGGCCCTGGCCGGTACGCCGGGCGCTGGGAGCCGAACGATCTTCTCCGCGACGGCCGCTACCACGACGAGGTCGAGATCCGCGGCGAGGCCGGGCGCACCCTCATCGTCCGCGTCCGGTCGAACGAGGCCGATCCGATGGTCGCCCTCTTCTCCCCGGGCGGCGCCTCGCTCGCCGAGAATGACGATCTCTCTCCCGGCTCTACCGACGCCGGCTTCGAGCTCCGTCTCCCGGAGTCGGGGAGCTACTCCCTTCTCATCGCGACGACCCACGAGGGCGGGACGGGAAACTACGTGCTGGAGCTCTCGATCGAATGAGAGGCCCGAGCTCGAAGGGCGCTGACACATTCTAGGGCTTCGGCCTCTCCTCCGGCGGAAGGTAGTCCTCGTAGGCAGCGTCGCGGACCGCGGCCTGGATGCGGCCGACCGCGTGGAAGGGGAGCGCGAGGACGAGACGGGTGAGGAACGACCCGATGGGGTCGGACGGGAGGACGAGGATGTCCTGGACGTAACCGCCGATGTAGGTGCCATACGCGGGGAAGAGGACGTGGTAGCACTCGATCTCCCCCTCGCGGTCGCGGATGTGATAGGCCCAGCGGATGGCGTCGGCGGAGGCCACCGATTCCTGATAGAGGTCCACGAGCGGCACGATGCGGAGAAAGGCGTAGCCGGCCTTCCATTTGCACTCCGCGAAGTCCTTCGCGTGGCCGCCCTCGTGCCACGCGACCGAGCGGAGGTTCGAGTAGAGGTTGACCGAGTCCGTGAAGGGGTTGTAATTGTCCCCCCCGATGATCCGGCCGGGGAGGATCGTGTAGACGACGTTCACGAGGACCCCGAGCGTGTAGCGCGCCGGCCAGCCGACCTTCTCGTTGGCGAAGAGCCGCTTCCACTCGCCGATGGGATCGTACTGGTTGAGGCGGACCTTGGTGTCGGAGAGGCCGTTCGCTGCCATGTAGCAGCGGATCGCCTCCTCGGTCCGCTCGTCGATCTCGTGCGAGTCGATCTCGAAGCTCCAGAGGATGAGCTTGGCGGGGAGTCCGAAGGTCCAGCTGAAGACGGGATCGAGGAACCCCCAGGAGCCGCCGCGCTCGATCCTCTCCTCCCCTGGCGGCGTGGCGAGGTCGTCGTCCTCGCAGATCACGGGAACCGCGGGCTCGTAGGGATCCGGGGGGGAGGAGCAGCCCGCGAGGAGGACGAGACAGGCCGCGAGGAGCCAGACGCGCATCGATCGATCTCCGGTTCTCGTGGAAAATCGGACGGCCAGCTCATACCATCATGGGCCCCCGCCCTGCCAGGTGTCGAGATTTTTTGAGGAGGCCACAGGGAAGCCGGACGGGAGCAATGGAACCCACCGTGACGCCCTTCCTCATCGTGACCGCCGTGGCGCTCGCCCTTCTCCTCGTCTTCGAGGTGCGCGCGTTCGAGCCGGGAGTCTGGGCGACGAAGCCCATCGCCTCGGCGGGGTTCGTCGCGACCGCGATCGCCGCGGGGGCTCTCTCCACGGCCCACGGCTGGCCGCTTCTCGCCGCGTTCGTCCTTTCGCTCGCCGGGGACGTCCTCCTCATCCCGCGCTCTCCCGGCCCGCTCAAGGCGGGGATGGGGACCTTTCTCGCCGCGCACGTCGCGTTCGGGGCGGCCTTCGTCGTCCGCGGGGTCGATTGGGCCTGGACGGCAGCGGGGCTTGTCCTGTCCGGGGGCTTCGCGGGGGTCTTCGTGTGGTGGCTTCGGGGGCGCGTCCCGGAGGACCTCCGCGTCCCGGTCCACGCCTACGCCGCGGCGCTCGCCCTCATGGTCGCTCTCGCGGCGGGGACCTTCGGGGCCCGAGGGGGGTGGATGCTCCTCGCCGGCGCGGCGGCCTTCTACCTGTCCGACCTCTCGGTCGCCCGCGATCGGTTCGTCAGCCCCGGTCCCGCGAACAAGCTCTGGGGCCTCCCCCTCTACTACGGCGCGCAGCTCCTCCTCGCGGCGTCGGCGGGCTAGGGTTTCTCTCCCAGCCGCACGGTGAGCGTCCGTTCCTCGCCGCCTCGGCGAACGACGATCTCGACCTCGTCGCCCGGGCGCTTCTCCTCGATCGCGCGCCGGAGGTCTCTTCCCGTCGCGAGCTCGCGGTCTCCGATCCGGACGAGCACGTCCCCCGCGGTGAGGCCGCCCTTTTCGGCCGGCGATCCCGGAACGACCGACTCGACGGCAAGCCCACCCCCGAGCGTCACGCCCAGCCAGGGCTTCGCCTCGGGCGCGAGAGCCTCGTCCGCGAGCCAGCGTAGCGCGTCGAGGTAGCTCCGGGGCTGGAGCTCCGCCCACTGGAAGCGCGGCCTCTTCTGGGCGTCCGCGATCCGGCGGACGAGCTCGAACGCGAAGCGGCTTGTCGCCGCGCAGTTTTCGCCGTTGATGAGCTCGACGTCGTCATCGGGGTTGTGGTATTCGGGATGGCTCCCGGTGGTCAGAAAGAGGACGGGGATTTCCTTCCGGTAGAAGCTCGTGTTGTCGCTGGGCGCGAAACCGAAGGGGAGCTCGTCGAGGTCGTATCCGAACCTCTCGTTGGTCTCGCGGACGAGTTTCGGAAAACCCGGGGAAGTGCGGGTGCCGTTCACCATGAACCGGCCGGTGCCGGTGCCGCGCCCCACCATGTCGAGGTTCACCATCGCGACAACCTTTGGGAGATCGACCGTGGGGTGGAGGGCGAAGTGCTGTGATCCGAGGAGGCCCCGCTCCTCCCCGCTGAAGAGGAGGAAGAGGACGCTTCGCCCGGGCCGGACCTTTCCCTCGACGAAAGCCTCGGCGATTTCGAGCACCGCGGAGGTGCCGCTCGCGTTGTCGTCGGCGCCGTTGTGGATCTTCCCCGAGCCGGCGGGGCCCCAGGTGCTCCCGTAGAAACCCAGCCCGACGTGGTCATAGTGGGCCCCCAGGACGACGACCTCGTCCTTCCTCGCGGGGTCGGCGCCCTCAAGGAGCGCGGCGACGTTGTGCGCGGTCGTCCCCTCGATCTGGAAAGGCTGGAACCAGCCCCCCTCCTCTCCCGCCGGGGCGAGCGCGAGCGCCCGGAAGCGCTCGGCCGCGTACTCCCGCGCCTTCCGCTCCCCCTCGGAGCCCGAATCGCGCCCCTCGAGCTCGTCGGAAGCGAGGAACCGGATGTGTTCCACGAGCTCGTCTGCCGTGATCGAGTCGAGCGCGGCCTTCGCGGGATCGACCGGATCTTGCGCGAGCGCGAGCGGCGCGACGAGAAACGAGACGGACAGGAGCGCGACGAGGGTTTTCATGTGGGTTCTCCGGCACCTTGGAGCGCGGCCGGCGGGACCTTTTCCCGCCCGGCCAGGACGCTGATCGAGATTCCAGCCAGGAGGACGAGTCCGCCGCCCGCCATCGCGATGGGCGTGAGGACTTCGCCCCAAAAAACGTAGCCGAAAAGGGCGGCGAAGAGGACGCCCGTGTACGCGAAAGGCACGGCGATCGCCGCGCGTTCGACGCGCAGGGCGAGCGTCAGCGCGTACTGGGCGAGCGCAGCGGCGAAGCCCGCCCCCGCCATGGCAAGCCATTCCGGCGCGCCCGGCATCCGGTACGAGAAGGGGAGAAGGGGCGCGGATATGGCGACATTGAAGGCGGTGAAGAAGAAGACGATATCGAGCGGGTGGTCCGAGCGGCGGAGTTCCCGGACGGTGGTGTAGGCGAGCGCCGAGAGAACGGCCGAGAGTGCCCCGGCGAGGCCGGCGACGGTCGAACCGGCCGCGCTCTTGAGGTCCGGGGAGATGAGGAGGACGCAGCCGGCGAGCGCTACGAGGACGAGCGCCGGGACCGCGCGGTGGACCCGCTCCTTGAGGAAGAAGATGGCGAAGAGAACGCCGAAGACCGGGGAGGTGTTGTTGAGGAGCGTCGCGGTCGCGAGATCGAGATGGGCGATCGCGTAGAAGAGGAGGCTTATCGCGGCGACGCCCACGGCGCTCCGCAGGAAGAGAAGGCGCCAGCTTCGGGCCCGGGGCCAACTCCGCCGCAAGGCGAAGAAGAGGAGAAGGGGGACGAGCGCGAACAGGCTCCGCAGGAAGACGAGCTCGAAGATGGGGAGCGATCGGGCGCTCCACTTGACGAGCGCGCCCATCACGGAGAACGCGAAGCCCGCGAGCACCATGAGAAGGATGCCCTTCTGCCGGGAGGCGAAGCGCGCGAGGCGGGCCGGGGGGAAGACCATGGGCGGCCATTGTACTGTCTCGAACGAACCGGTCGCCGGGCGGAGGAATTTCGAACGCGGGGCCGCACCTCGAGAGGTCCGTGGCATTTCTGTCCCTGTCGAGGTAGGTTGATCCGGGAGGTAGTCATGTTCGGCGACGGCGCTCTGACGTTTCGGGAGTTTCTCATGCGCGAGCCCCTGCCCCTCGCAACCATCCACGATGCCGTGCTGGAGTTCCTGCGCGGGCGGAAGGACGCGGTTCTATTCGGCGCCCAGGCCGTCAACGCGTACGTGGACGAGTCTCGACTGACCCAGGATGTCGACATCCTCTCCCCTCGCGCGGAGGCGCTGGCCGAGGAGGTCCGGGACTACCTCGGGACGAAGTTCCAGATCGCGGTGCGGGTCCGGGAGGTCAAGGAGGGGCTGGGTTACCGGGTCTACCAGATGAGGAAACCCAAGAACCGGCACCTCGTGGACGTGCGCTCGGTAGAGCACGTCCCGCCATCCCAGCCGATCGAAGAGGTCCAGGTGCTCGTGCCCGTCGAGCTCGTTTGCTGGAAGCTCGCGAGCATGGTTTCCCGGCTGCGGACCCCCAAGGGCGCGAGCGACCTCGCGGACATTCGCCGACTCCTCCTCGCATTCCCGAATCTCAAGGAAGTCGGCGGGGAAGTCTCGAAGAGGCTCCTCGAAGTGGACGCGCCCGCGACCACGCTCGAGGCCTGGCGCGACCTCGCCCTCCAGGAGATCGAACCCGAGGACGCCGACCAGGGTTTCTGAAGCCGCGGTACCCCTCGCGGACGCCCGATGCAAGGGTCCCGAAAAACGACCGGGCGGGGCGAGCTCCGCTCGCCTCGCCCGGGGGCTCTGCGACTTCATGGAGGAGGACGCCGCTACGCGGCGACGTTCTTCTTGCGGCTCGGCCGCTTGCGGTCGCTCGTGCGGACTCCGCCCGCATTCGAGTACTCGACAGAGTCCTTCCCAAACTTCGCGGCGATACCGGCGAGCATGCGGACGGAGAGATCCCGCAGCGCCTTCTCACTCGCCTCGAAGGCGTTTGCGGCGGCATCGCTACGCGCGAGGGCCTTGTGGTACGCCACGAGACTCGCCCGAACGTCGGAAATCGTCTTCGCAAAGTTCTCCAGCGAAAGACCGTTGCCGAGATCCACGTCGGGTCCGATCGACCCGATGGCCGTGGCGCGCTTCTCGGCGGAGCGCAGGACTCGGGAGCTACGCATCTTTCGGTACATGACGGATCTCCTTTCGTATGTTGGACCTTCGTTTCTCTTGAACCAAGCTTCGTTTCTCTTCAATCAAGCTTCGTCTCTGCTGAACCAAGCTTCGTTTCTCTTGAACCAAGCTTCGTTTCTCTTGGACCCACCTCCTTTCTCTTGAACGAAGCTTCGTCTGCCTTTGACGAACCTTCGTTGGCCTCGGACAAACCTTCGTCTGCCTTGAACGAAGCTTCGTCTCTCTCGAACGGACCTACGATCGCCTCGAACGCACATCCATTCGTCCCGACCGCTCCGGGCGCCTTCGATTCCGTTTCCCCGGCGCTCCGTTCAGACTCCAGCACGTACAACCTGGGGCTCCGGAAAGGGTTCACCGGATTCCGAAAAAACTCTCCGCTATCATGGCTCTCGTGGAGGAACCTCTGTCGATCGCGCGGACCGTGCCGCAGTCCCTCGTGGAAGGGGCGGACACGGTCGTTGTCCGGGGCGAGGGCCACCGCTGATCTCGCCCGCTTCGCGGGGGCTAGAAGACGAGAGCGAGGTCGAGCTCGAACCCCGGCAGGAGGGGCGTCCGATACTTGCGAGGTCCCTTGAGCTCCGACTCGGCCCACCGATCTCCCCGTCGCCGGAGAAAGACGACCGAAGAGTGGGCGGGATCGACGACCCAGTACTCGCGAATCCCGGCCGCCAGATACTCCTCGCGCTTCTCCCCGTAGTCCCTCGACTCCTGGCCCTTCGATACGACCTCGATCACGATCTCGGGGACCCAGTCATCCCAGGGCTCCACGGGCTCGGGCGGAGGCGATAGATAGATAGCCCGATCCGGGTGCCGCTCCGACTGCATTCCGGGCAGCCGTAGCGCACACTCCGCCTCTCCCGCCATGTAGTGAATCACCCCCGGATGCGCGAGATCGTAACCGCGAAGCTGCCGATCGAGCGCCTGCACGACGAGTCCGTGCGGCAGACCTGGTATGTCCACCACGGTCACGACTCCCTTGGCCAGCTCGTAGAGGTATCCCGGGATCCCCTTCGCCCGGGCGAACCGGTCGAGGCCCATGCGCCGGCCCTGATCGCCCGGGCCCAGGGTCGCCCATTTCTCGCCGGTCGATCGCTTCGCCTTCATGGTCCTATTCTATCGACATCGTGTCCCGACCGCTCGGAAACTGCGCACTCGCCGGGACACGCCGCTATCATGGCCCTCGTGGAAGAACCGCTCTCGATCGCGCGGACCGTGCCGGAGTCCCTCGTGGAAGGGGCCGACACGGTCGTCGTGCGGGGCGAGGGAGCGGCGCGAGTTCGGGAGCTCCTGGCCTCCGCCGGAGCGAACCGTTACCGGGGCCTCGAGCTCCTCGGCAAGGGCGGGATGGGAGCGGTCTACGTG
>JACQVV010000568.1 GCA_016209595.1 Planctomycetota bacterium | reverse complement strand
CGCGCTCGGCGTCCGCCTCTCGGGGGTGGCCGTCCTCGCGGCCTTCTGGTGGCTCGGCCCGCGCGCGGAGTTCGCGAGCGAGATTGCCGGCCACCGCGCGCACGAAGCCGCCCAGGAGGGCCGCGCGGCCGCCCGCGGGGGCGATATCGAGTCGGCGCGAGAGGCGCTCGAACGCGCGGCATCCGAGTGCGACGCCGCCCTGGCAACGAGCCCGTGGGAAGCCTACAGGACGCTCGTCCTGCGCCGCGAGCGCGTCCATCTCCTCCTCGAACTCGCGGCTCTCCCCGATTCACCCGAGCGGCGCCGCAGGGTCGCCCGCGACGCCTACCGGGCCGCACAGGCTCTCGGGGGGGAGGACGGCCTCGCCCCCGACTGGGCGCTCTCCGAGCTCGACCTCGCCCTGTGCGCGTTCGCCATGGGGAACCAGGATCGGGCCCGACAGCACGTCGCAGCCGGCTGGAGGGCGAGGCCGCTCCAGTGGCGGTACTACGACTTCTATCTCGCGAACCTCGATCGTCCGGACCTGAGCGCCGTGCGCGCCGATCTCGCGGAGAACCTCGCCCGGGGGCTTGCGATCGCGCCCGATTCCTTCCCGCTGGTCGCCGTCCTGGGGCTCCTTTCGGCCCGCGAGGGGAAGGCCTCGGCAGCGGCGACGCTCGAGCGCGCCGAGGGACTTGGCGAGGCCGCCGTGGCTGGACCGCTCACGCGGGACCGCAAGGACGATTACCTGGAGCTCCTCGCGCGGGTCCGCGAGGCCCGCCCCCGCTCGCGTCCCTGATGTGTACAGGCGAAAACAAAAACGAATGAGCAACATGGAACGTGGAAGCGGAATGTGGAACGGAAAAGCGACCCATCAGGCCCTCATTCCACATTCCGGTTCCACATTCCCGATTCCACGTTGTTTTTCCCTCTTCCGAGGAGCGCAGCGCCCGCGCCTACTTCCCAAAGGTTAGCCGCGCAGCGATCTTGTCGGCGAGCCCCGCCTCCTTGATCCGCCGCTTCGCTCCGTCCACGTCGTAGGGGACGCGGAAGAAATGCAGGGCGTAGTCGCTGGTATCCAGGATGACGTAGCTCGCCTTGTTGCAGCCGTCACGAGGCTGGCCGACGCTTCCCGGATTCACCATGTAGAGATGGCGGCGCTTCAAGAGGACCTGGCGGTCCTCATGGATCTTCTCCACCAGCTCGTCCTTCGAGAACACGACGGGGGAGTGGGTGTGCCCGAAGAAGCAGATCTCGAGCCCCCCGAAGGTCGTGCGCATCTTCGCCAGAGCCGTTTTGAGCTTGTCGGGCGTCGTGAGGTACTCGTCTGGATCGCGTGGGGAGCCGTGGACCAGGAGGTACTCCTGCATGTGGATCCGGTGGTCGGGCAGCGATTCGATCCACTTCATCTGCTCGACGGTGAGGAGCTCCTGGGTGAACTCGATGGCGTCCATCGTCTCCTGTCGCACGTCGCCCCCGATCTTGCCGAGGATCATCCGCTCGTGGTTTCCCCGGATCGTGGGGACCTTCTTGTGCATCAGGTGGGCCACGCACTCGGCTGGGCTGGCGTTGTAGCCGATCACGTCGCCGAGACAGACCACCTGATCGGCGTGCTGCCCGTCGAGGTGCGACTGGACGGCCGAGAGGGCCTCGAGGTTCGCGTGGATGTCCGCGATGACGGCGAGTCGCACGTTCGATCCTCTCCTCTAGAATCCCGGTTCCCGCCTGGCTCCCTCCTCATCCCGTCCGACCGGGGGCTCGATCCCCCAGTGGAGCTTCGTGCGGAGGATCTCATAGTAGGAACGGCTCCCGGTGTCGACCAGCAGAAAATGCGCCGCCGCCCGCTCGAAGAGCACGTGGTCCCCGATGTGCAGATCGTAGTTCACCTGCCCGTCCAGCGTGAACGTCGCCTCGCCCACGTCCCCCTCGAGCTGACAGCGGATCGTGACGTCGGGCGGAAGGACGAGAGAGCGCAGCGAGAGCGTGTGAGGGCAGATCGGCGTGATGACGAACGCCTCCATCTCCGGGTGGACGATCGGCCCGCCCGCGGAAAGCGAGTGCGCGGTCGAACCGACGGGCGTCGAGACGATGAGCCCGTCGCCCGAGGTCGCCGCCACCGTTTCGCTGCCGGCGAAGACCCGAACGCGGATCATCCGGGACAGCGTGACCCGCGAGAGCACGCCGTCGTTCAGGGCCAGCGTGTCGTGGACGGGCTCCCCTCCGCGGAAGAGCCGCGCCCGGAGCATCATGAGCGGCCTCACCCTCGCCCGGCCGGCGAGGACCGCAGCGAACTCGCTTTGGAAGTCCGCCGACGAGTAGAGGGTCAAGAACCCCATCTTGCCGAAGTTCACGCCGAAGACGGGAATCTGGCTCGCCCCCATCCGGCGCGCGGCCGAGAGGATCGACCCATCCCCCCCGAAGAGCACGACCAGGTCGGCCCGGACCGACGCGAGATCCGCCTGCCCCTCCAGGTCATCGAGCACGACCTCGACCCGATCGCGAAGCCAGGGCCGGACCTCCGCGAGTTTCTCGCGCACGCGCGCCTTCGTGCCGTCGCCCAGGAGGATCACGCGCTTCATCGGGCTATCGCTTCCGCTCCACGACGTATCGCGCGAGGTCGGCCAGGCGCGTCCCGCCGGGAAGGGAGAGAGCGGCCTCCACGGCTCGGTCCGCGAGTTCCCTCGCCATCCGGCGCGACTCCTCGATCCCAAAAGTCCCTGGGTAGGTGATCTTTCCCTTCGCCGCGTCCTTCCCCGCCCCTTTCCCGAGCTCCTCGGAAGTCGCCCCGACGTCGAGCAGGTCGTCCGCGATCTGGAACGCGAGCCCGATCGCCTCTCCGTAGGCGGTGAGCCGCTCCAGTGCCCCCTCGCCGGCCCGCGCCGCGATCGCGCCGGCGCGAACCGCACCTCGCAACAGCGCGGCCGTCTTCCGGCGGTGGATCCCGCGCACCGTGTCGCGCGGCACCTCGCGTCCCTGCCACTTCATGTCGGCCACCTGGCCCAGGATCATGTCCATCGTGCCCGCGGCGAGCTCGCAAACGAGCCCCGAGGCAAGAGCCGGATCGGGGGTCCGCTCCGCGACGAGCCGGAAGGCCCACGCGGCAAGCCCGTCTCCGGCGAGGATCGCGAACGGCTCGCCGAACTGTACGTGGCAGGTCGGTCGCCCGCGGCGCAAGTCGTCGTCGTCCATGGCGGGGAGATCGTCGTGGACGAGGCTGAAGGTGTGGATCATCTCGAAGGCGCAGGCCACGGGGAGGACCTCGGCGAGGTCCCCGCCGCAGACCCTGGCGGAGGCCAGGGCGAGGATCGGCCGGAGCCGCTTCCCCGGCGCGAGGAGCGAGTACTCGATCGCCTCACGGAGCCAGGGGACCTCCGGTTCCGGTGGCGGGAGGAACTCCCGGAGCGCGGCATCCACGAGCGCCCGCTCGCTCGCGAGGTAGGCTTCGACCTCTCCCGAAGCGCTCACGGCTCCGTTTCCCCCTCCTGTTTTCCGCCTCCCTCCGTCCCCCCCTCCCCGTCCGTCGGCCGAAACTCCATCTTCTCCTCCACGACCGTGCCGCCGGGGCTCTTCTCCAGGAGGGCGACGATCTTCGCCTCCGCGTCCTTGAGTCGGGCGAAGCACTCCTTGAGGCGCGCCACGCCCTCCTCGTAACGGGCGAGCGATTCGTCGAGAGTGAGCTCGCCCCGTTCGAGCTCTCGGACGATCTCCTCCAGCCTCCCGTAGTGCTCCTCGAACGAGACGGGTTTGGCGGCCTTGGAGCCCATCTTCAGGATCCTTCCTCGAACAGCCTCGACTGGCGAGTCCCTTTCCTCTCAAACACCGCACCAACGACCTCGCTCGCGAACGACCCCCCCATCACCCGGGTTTCCACGCGGTTCCCCGGGGCGAGCTCGTCCGGGTCGCGGACGACCTTTCCGTTCCTCGTGGTCACGCTGTATCCGCGGCCGAGCACCGCGAGAGGGCTCACTCCTTCCAGACGGGCCTCGAGGGCGGCGGTCCGGTCTGCGAGCGCCTGCGTCCTCCGGCGGACCTCGCGCTCGAGCCGCTCGGCGATCTCGTCGAGCCTCGACTCGCGTTCGCGGATCTCCGCGAGCGGGTCGGCGAAGACCCGGGACCTGGAGAGGAGCTCCAGCCGCCCGCGGGCCACGTCGCAGCGGCGCCGCAGGGCCCGGGCGAGGGAGTCCCCCGTTTCGGAGAGCCGCGCGAGGATGTCCTCACGGCAAGGGACGGAGATCTGCGCCGCCTCGGTGGGAGTCTGCGCGCGAACGTCGGCCACGAGGTCCGCGATCGTCACGTCGATCTCGTGTCCGACCGCCGAGATCACGGGGATCCGGCTGTCGTGAATGGCCCTGGCCACGGGCTCTTCGTTGAAGGCCCACAGATCCTCTAGACTCCCGCCGCCCCGACCCACGATGAGAAGATCCAGCTCGGGATGCGAGCGGTTGGCGAGCGCGATCGCCCGCGCGATCTCCTCGGCCGCGCCTTCTCCCTGAACCCGCGTCGGCACGACGAAAACCCTGGCGAGCGGCCAGCGCCGCGTGAGCACGTTCAGGATGTCCTGGATGGCGGCTCCCGTCCGGCTCGTGACCACGCCGAGCGCGACCGGGAAGGCCGGGAGACGCCGCTTGCGGGCGGGATCGAACAGCCCTTCCTTCTTCAACCGCTCGTAGAGCTGGCGGAAGGCGAGCTCCCGGGGCCCGATCCCTTTGGGCGAAAGTCGAGACACCACGAGCTGGTACTGCCCACGCGGGGGGTAGACGTCCACGGTCCCCTCGGCGACGACCTCCAGACCATCCGTGAGGTCGAAGCGGAGACGGGAGGCCTGGGAACGCCAGAGGACGGCCGAGATCTGCGCCCCGTCGTCCTTCAGGGTAAGGTAGACGTGTCCGGACCCGGCCCGGCGCATCCCGGAGACCTCCCCGGCCACCAGGACCCGCTCGAAGGCCCCCCGGATCATCGATCGGATGCGGAGCGTGAGGTCGGTGACGGAGAGGGGCTTCGGGCCTGGTGCCTGGAGCGGGATGTCGACTTCCACGGTCCTTTTTCTCTCTCGGTGGCTGCCGGCGGGGGGCAGATTCTATCACGAGAACTGCTTGACGGACCCCCCCGGGTCTTGTAACATGCCGCGATTCCGATCGGACAAGCGGGATGGAAGCGCCCGCGGGACAGGACGATCGGAGAGGAGAGGATCCACATGCGCCTGACGCTCGTCGTGACCCTTCTCATGGCCCTCGCGGCTCCCTTCGCCTGGGGCCAATTCGAGTCGGACAGCGCCCACCCCCGGTGGGGGCTCTCGATCGACATCCTCGGTGTCCGGCCCGATGGGACGGGCGGCTTCGATCATGTCACCCTGACCGACCCGCTCGGCCGCAAGACGACCTACTGGTACGTCGCCTATCGGATCTCCAACCGCACAAACGAGGTCTCGGAGCAGACGAAGAACTTCTTCCGGGATCTCGACAAGACGGAGGAGTTCGGGCAGCCGATCGACGTGCGCGTCTCCACCTACCTCATCGTGGACGTCCCCGAGGGCGTGCGGAACAAGGAGAAGCTCCAGAACCTCTTCCGGACTTGCGAGCTCCCAAACGACCTCCGGACCCGGACCATGAACGACATGGTGGCGGCCGAACGCGCCGAGACGAGCACGCCGACCGAGGAGTACAGGAAGCACTCCTCCGAGGACGTGTACGCCCTGGAGAAGAGGAAGCACGAGGAAAACGCCCAGGTCTGGAATCACTTCCACCAGGTCCGCCGCGAGGAGGACACCTACTTCTACAGCCGCTCCCAGTGGCTCTCCTGGTTCCAGCACTACCGGGAAGGCCACTTCCCCGAGGCCAAGGCCCAGCTCGAAGCACTCTGGGGGAAGAAGCTCCTTGATGGCTCCGAGTTCACGAAGCTCCTCGACACCCCCAAGCCCGAGCGCCCTGGCCTGACGCCAGAGATCAAGTACGAGCCGATCCAGCTCAAGCCCGGCGAGAGCGTGGACTGCGTGGCGATCTTCCCCGACATCTCTCCCGAGGCGGACTACATCGGCGTGATGTTCGAGGGGCTCGTCGATCCCATCGTCCGCGAAGACGACTGGATGGAGGCGGACGGTTTTGCGGAGCGAACGTACGTGGAGCGGACCGCGCTCCTCGCCTGCTTCGCCCGACTCGGCGACGAGTTCAAGCGGGATCAGGACACGCTCCGCTACCTCGGCAAGAAACCGGTCGTCACCGAACGCTATCCGGTGGACTACGGGCTCAAGGAGTACAACTCGGACGACGCCGAAACCGTCCCGCCGAACTCGTGGTCGAAGGCTGCCGACACCGATCCCCAGGCACCCCCTCCATCGAAGGACGACCCGGACTCGCTTCGCAAGCGAAACGAGGACCTCGTCGGGGACTAGTTTCCCGCCCAGGAAGGACGAAAGAGAGCCGCGAGCGACCCTCGCGGCTTCTCTTGTTTCGAGAACCTGCTCCCTACGCCTTCCGCCGGGCGAGACTCGTCCCGAGGAAATTCGCGCCGGTCAGCGTCGCGCCCTCCAGGCGAACTCCCTCGATCAGCGAGTCCTCGAACGATGCGCCCCGAAGGTCGGCCCCCCGGAAGTCGACGCCGAGGATCCGCGAGGCGAGGATCTCCGCTCCCTTCAGGTTCGCGTTCCGAAAGCTCGCCCCTTCCAGAACCACGTTCTCGAACCGGGCGCCTTCGAGGTTCGCGCCCTCGAACCGGGCGCCTGTGAGAACCGTTTCCTCGATCCGCGCTCCGGTGAGGTCTGCCCCGGAGAGATCCGCGTCGGCCAGAACGGTCTTGATGCCGTGGCAGCGCATCAACTTCGCCTTCCGGAAGTCGGCCTTCGTGAAGTCCGAGTAGTCGAGGACGACTCGCTCCATGTTCGCTCCCCGGAAGACCGCCTCCCGGAGATCGGCCTCTCCGAAGTCCGCGGAGAGGAGGTTCGCTTCCGCGAAGTCCGCCCCCCGCATCCTCGCCTCCCGGAAGCCGGTCTCGGTAAAGTCCCCCTTCCGGAAGATGGCTCCGGGCAGGTCCGTCTCGTTGATCTCGGCGCCCACGAGGACAAATCCCTCCATGGGGAGCTTCTTGGCGGCCCGGTGGCGGAGGAACTCCTCGGTGATGCCGGGATATTGCCTCTTGCCCGAGGGCGTGTGCCAGAAGCAGGTGTCCTTGCCGGACTCGGACTTCGCGTCGCAGAGGACGCCCTCGTGTCCCGGGACCGAGTAGCGATACTGGCACGTCCCGGGCAGCTTCGTCTTGCTCAAGCGGTCCCTCCGTCGGTGTGCCGGGGGAGGATTCTTCCCATCAGCGGCCCGAAGAGGATACTCGCCAGCCGCCGGGAATACGAGCGAACTTCGCCCGGTCGGGAGCGTCTTCGGGGAGCGACTCGCGGGCCGCCTTCAGGAGCTCCCGCGCGTCGCGCGAGGCCGGCCGGACCCAGATCGCGACCCGCGCGGCCGCCATCGCCTCCGGGGGCCTGCCGAGGGCGAGTTCCGCGCGCGCCCAGGCCAGGGGGTGCCGGTAGTCCAGGGGCTCCTCGATCGAGAGCCTTCGGGCCGTCCCCGCGGCTCGCTCGAGGACCTCTCCCTTCGCCTCGAGCGCGAGGAGCGCGTCCACCGCGGCCGACCGGACGGACGGGGACGAATCCTCCAGGGCGGCCGCGAAAAGGGGCACGTCTGAATCCTGGCCCAGCCGTCCCAGGGACTCGATCGCGATGCGGCGGATGGATTCGCCGGGGTCGCCGGCGAGCTCTCGCAGCGGCCCGCAAGCCTCGTGGTTCCCCGACCCGACGAGCTCCCGCAGGGCCTGCTGCCTCACGGCAGACTTCGGATGGTGCAGCGCCTCGACGAGAATCTCCATTCCCGACAGGTCACCGCTGGCGAGGAGGGCTCCCGCCGCCTTGAACGCGACGCGCCACGCCGGATCGCGGAGCGTCTCGACGAGGAGCGGGCGGACCGCCTCGGGCCGTAGCCGTGCGAGACTCCCCACGCACGCGAGCCGGACCGACGCGCTCCGGTCGGCGAGCGCGAGCCTCGCGAGACGGAGCGCGGTCTCTTCTTCGAGTCCTCCGAGGAGCCGGGCCGCGGCCATCCGATCTGTCTCGCGGCCGGTCGAGAGCGCCCGCTCGATCTTGTCGGGTTCCGCCGGTCCGGCGGCAGGCGGCTGTTCCGGCGGATCCCCGCGGGCGAGGGCTTCGAACACCCGATTCGACTCCCTCCGTGCCCAGTCCGCGTCGATGCCGCGCAGGGCCTGGACGTGCAGGGCGGCCTCAGGAGCTCGCCAGGCCTCGAGCGTCGCCGCGAATTCCCGGCCCAACGCCTCCTCCGGAGTCACAGCCAGCGCCGCCCGCCAGGCCGCGCACGAGCTCTCGAATCGCCCCGCCTCGCGTTCCTCGCAGGCGGCGAGGATCAGGTCTCGCGGCGACTTCCCGTCCGCTTCGCCGCCGGAAACGCCGGTCTCGAACCGGGCGCGGGCGAGCCGGTCGGCTGCGAGAACGAGATCCTCGGCAGCGGACGCGCGCGCGAGGGCTTCTTCCAGGGCAGGGAGCGCCCCCTTCATGTCCTGGCTCCGGTAGAGAAGGTCGCCCAGGGCGGCGGGGAATTGGGGATCCTCGGGGAATCGCCTCGAACCCTCGCGGTAGAGCCAGGCGAGCCCTTCCAGGTGGGCGCCCCACCGGAGCGCTCCCTCGGCCATTGCGTATGGGAAACGATCGAGAATGGAGGCCAGCTCGAGCCCAATCCTGCGAACCTCCTCGGAGGCGTCGCCATTCTCTACGATTCGACGAACGGCATCCGAGCCGCTTCCCTCCTTCAGCAGCCGGCAAACCGTCTCGAAGGCGGCTTCGTCCTGGCCCAGCCGGAACTGACAGCGTGCGGCACCGGAGAGGAGCGCGCACCTGACGAAGGCTTTCTCCTCCTCTTCGAGCGAGGTCTCGAACTCGGCAAGCGCCTCGCGCCACCGCCCCATGCCGAAGAGCGTCAAGGCAAGGACATGGCGGTGGCTCGCGTCCGCGGGATCCCGCTCGACCGCCAGGCGAAGGGCCGAGACGGCCTCCACAACGCGCCCTCGCTCTTTCAGAAGCTGCCCGAGAAGGCTCGCCGACTCGGCGTCTTCTCCCCGGGCAAGAGCTTGCTCGATCTCGGAGTCGAGCCTGACGTCCTCCTGCAGGGCCAGCCAGCGGAAGGCCTCCCCCCGAACCGCGGGGTCGAGATCGTGCTCGAGCACTCGGAGCAGAAACGGGCGCCCCCTCTCGCCCGCCGCCCCGGCAAACCGGCTCACCCGGTCCGCGCGCTCCTTCGGAGGGAGTTTTCCAAACTCACGCACGAACTCCGCCGCCTTGGAGGAGACGTCGGGCGGCTCGCCCCAGAGGGTCGCGTCGAGGATCTGCCGCGCCCGGCGGGCCCGCTCGGGATCGGGGTCGGTCGCGGCCCGCTTGAGGGCGGGAATGGCGGGCTCCCCTGCATCGAGGAGGCTCTTGTGCGCTTCCTCGCGGACGCTCCAGGAGGAGTCCCCGAGGCCGTCCACCCAGTCCTCGATCCGCCGGACGAGGGCGGAATCGTCCTGCCCCGCGGCCGGAAGCGCCGCCAGCCCGGCGAGGAGGAGAAGGACGACGGAGCCGCGCCCCCTACCGACCCCGGTGCTCAAGGACGAACTCCTCCCAGCGGCGGTCCTTCCGTAAAGGCGCGAGGTCGCCGTCCATCTCCATCGCCTCGATGTTGTGATACCCCTTGTCCCACGCGGCCCGGAGCGAGCGGAAGGCATCGTCGTTCCGGCCCATCCGGGCGAACGAGCAGGCCTTATTGTAGTGGGCGATCGAGTTGTCCGGATCGCTCCGGAGGATCTCGTCGTACATCCCGATCACATCCTCGTGCCGCCCGGCGTAGTAGTAGAGTGTCGCCAGGCGCTGGGAGCTCTCCGGGTTGAACCGGCTGGAGCGCTCGACATCCTCGATCTTCTTGTTGAGATAGTCCCGACGCTCGATCCTGTAGAGCGACACGGCCAGGGCATCGTGGCGCGAGTCTCCCTCGGGAAGTTCACTGATCTCCGCCTCCAGCACCGCCGCCATGCGCGGCTGTACGACGTCCATGAGCGCCTGCCCCACCAGGAAGTAGAGCTTCTCGCGCTCTTCGTCGTCCGCCACGGCCTGCATGTACCGGTGCTCCCGCCCGTCGAGGAACATGGACAGGACGACGTCGGAGACCGCGCCGCCGAGCTCGGCGAGATCCTCGAACTGTCCCGTGAAGAAGATGTTCGAGCTGTCGGAGGTCATCTTCGAGCGAACGTTCTTCTCCACGATCTCGAAGAGGTGGCTTGTCAGGACCTCTCTCGCGAGCTCCTGGCCTCTCTCGGTCCGCACCTTCCCGCTCTCCAGCGCCTTCTCGATCGCGGGATCGGCAAGGGAAGTCGAAAGATCGAGCAGCGCGACGCCCGCCGCGCGGGCGACGAACTCGTCCCCGTCATCGAGAGCAGCGAGGGCGAGCGGAAGACCGCGGGGATCGCCGCTCCGGACGGCAAGGTCGAGGATCTCCGCACGGACCCGCGCGGGGGCCTCCTTGTAGGCCGAAAGCGCCACGGAAAGGCCCGGCTTCCCCACGAGAAGGAGCCGGCGCTTGGCCGCCTCCCGGACGCTCGCCCGGTCCTGGGCCAGGTCGGCGAGGAGACGCTCCACGACCGGCGCGTCACCGGCCGGCCCCTGGGCCCTGCAAGGAGAAACAAGGACCGTCGCAACGAAGACGGACCAAGAGAGCCCTACGAACCCCCGCATCCGATCGCCTCCCGGGAAGTTGCGTCCGAGGCTACGCAAGAGTCTACGAAGCTCCTATCGAAGAATCAAAAGTCACTTCTCGTAACCGACCACGTGGAGCCCCGCCGCGCCCACGAGGAGCCGGCGCGTCCCGTCCGGGCCCGGGACGGGGAAGAGGGCGCGGATCTTGGTGAAGCCCTCTACCCGGTGGAGGACCTTCCCGTCCGCGTCACGGACTTCAAGCCAGGTCCGGTCGCCGCCGAGGGCGATCTCCTCGCGGCCGTCCCCGTTGAGGTCGGCGACAGCCGCGACAGGCTCGGCCACGTCGTCCGACCAGACTTCCGCGCCCGACCGATCGAGGGCGAGAACCGCGGAGTCCGTCATGACCACGAGCCTGGGATGGCCATCCGCCGCAGGAACCGCGTGGACCGACCGCACGCCGCGATCGGTCGTGCGGCGCCAGAGCTTCTGGCCCTCGGCGGAAATGGCGGTGACGGCGCCCTTGCCATCGTCCGAGCGCGTCCCCACTACGATCTCGCTCTTCCCGTCGCCGTCGACATCGGAGGCTAGCGCGCCCTCGGCAGGCTCGTCGATCTCGACCTTCCAGAGGAGCTTCCCGTCCGCCCCCAGGACGTGGACCTCGCCGCCGTAGAACTCGGGATGGCCCTTCTCCTCGACCCAGCCGGCGAGAAGGACCGTCAGGATTCTCTCGGGAGCGCCATCGCCGTCGAGGTCCGCCGGCAAGTCCGCGAGAAGCGCGGCGCCGCGGTTGAACCTCTCGGGAGCGCGGATCTCGTAGTCGCCCACGACGAGAGGCGACTCGAAGCCGAAGAGTCCGTGGATCCGCAGCGGAACCGCACCCTCTCGTGTATACGGGACGATCCCGCGCTCGGCCGTCCATTCGGCGCGCGCGCACCCTTCGCGGTCGACCAGGATCCTCGTTTCTTCGGAGGAGATCCGCCGCACGGCGCCCGTCACGTTCGTCCGCGAGCGATCCACCTGGGAGTAGTGGGACTCGATCACCCGGAACCCAGGAA
Source organism: Planctomycetota bacterium (assembly GCA_016209595.1). Lineage (GTDB taxonomy): Bacteria > Planctomycetota > JACQVV01 > JACQVV01 > JACQVV01 > JACQVV01. The sequence continues at coordinate 5,714 of JACQVV010000568.1, read as the reverse complement.
CGACCGGAGTCCCCGCGAGCTTCTCGCGGGCCTTGGCCGTCCAGTCGCTCTCCACCGCACGGATCGATCGCCAGATCTCGCGGGCCTCCTCGTCCTTTCCCTGGGCGGCCAGGGCCTCGCCCAACCGGAAGCGGAGGTCCTCGGTGTCCCCCTCGGGAATGCACTCCGCGAGGGCTTGCCGGAGCGCCGCCTCGGTTTGGGCGTGCCGTCCGGCCGAGGCGTGGATCGCGGCCTGCCCGGACCACGACTCGACCCGATTCTCGGGCGACCCGATCTCGACGAGGCGCGACAGGTGGCCAAGCGCGGCCGCCGGGTCCTGCTCCCATTCCAGGGTCGCAAGCCCGTCGAGCGCCGAGCGCGCAACCGCTCTCACGTCCTCGTCGTCGGGATGGCGGTCGAGCCACGTCAGGGCGCGACGAAATGCCTCTATGGCTCCGTCTCGGTCCTTGCGCTCATACAGCCACAAACCCAGGGATTTCTCGACTGCAGCCAGCTCGCCCGGAGTGCCGATTCCGGCACGCCGGCGCCCCTCGAAGAGTTCGATCAGCGGGTTCAAATCCTCAGAGAAGTGGACACAATCCACGAATCGGAGGACCACCTTGACGGCGTAGGGCGAGTCCGGGAACTTCGTCACGAACTCCTGCGCCCGAATGAGCGCTGCGTGGAGATCCAGGAGGGAGAGCCGGGCAAGCTCTCCATAGATCTGGGCCGCGTGGGCATCCTCGATCGCCAACGGCTCGACGCCCGGATCCCCCTTCTTCGCCACGAGCCGGACGCTCGGGAACGGCCGGCCGCCTCCGCCGGGGAAGTCGCCGGGGACCTGAGCGAGATCGAGCTCGAGGCTCTCGTACCAGGGCTCATCGGGCCGCCAGACGAGCTTCCGGCCGGAGGCGAGCTCCACGCGGTAGGCCCCCTCGGGGGTCTTCTCGACCTTCTGGTACGACTCGTTGCCTGCGTCGGGCGAAAGCCGGTCGAGAAGGCGCGCGACCCGGTAGCGGACCTCCGCGTCCTCGTGTTCGAGATATCGGGCGAGCGAGTCGGCCATTCCCGCTCCGAACCCTTCGAGCGCCTTCGCGGCCTCCTCGCGTTTCTCCCAGCTGTCGCTTCCAAGCGTTTCGACGAGCCGCGCGAGCTCCGCGTCGTCGGGAGGCGGCGGAGGCTGCACGAGCGGAAAGACGGGAGAGACGAAGAGGAGCGCGGGAAAATCCGCTTCGCTTGAGGCCCCCGCCATCGGATCGGGGAGCGGGCGTCCGGGCAGGAACAGCCGATCGAACTCGCCCCATCCCACGGCGCGAAGCCGCGCGAGCGAGCGGTCGCTCGCCCGGAAGGTCGCGAGAAGATACGCCGTGGCGGCGAGATCCCGGCCGCCAACGATCTTGACCTCGATCTCCTTCTCGTCTTGGTCCATGACGAGAAAGAGAAACATCCGCACGCGGGGGTGTCCGTCGGGTGGGCAGACGTGGGCCGCGGGACAGAACGGCTCGACGTCGTGGTACTCGACCTCCCACCAGTCGCCGACCGTCCAGTCGGGAGTGAATCCCCCGTCCTGCGGCGCCGCGAAACCGGCAAGAAGGAGGAAGATGGATGGGGCGAGAATCCACTTTGCGGGCATGGGCGACGGTTCCTCCAAACGGGTACGTCGCCTAGATGCTATCACGCCCCTCGCGGAAGACCCTCGCGCGCTGCTCGCAGAGGTAGCGCCGCAGGACCGAAAAGCGCGTCCGGTGCGCGCCGCAGGCGGGGCAGAAAAGGCCGACCTCGGGACCATCGTGGCCGCACGCGGGGCAGCCGGGGCCCGCGTCGGCCCCGCAGAGGCGGCAGTGCCGGTGGCCCGGTGCGATCCGCGCGCCGCAGGATGGGCAGGGACGGGGCAAGCCCGATCCGTCCCCGCTGGCCGCGCCGGGCAGCGCGAGGCGGGCGGCCAGGACGGCCGCCGAGGGAAGTCGCCGTGAAGGCTCGGGCTCGGTCGCCTCCGCGAGAACTCGCGCGACGGGGGACGAGATGCGGGCGAGCGCCGCGCGATCGGGCGTGGGCCCCAGAAGCGCCGCGGCAAGCGTCATCCCTGCCGACCAGACGTCCGACGCCGGGCCGGCCGGACGGCCGGCGATGATCTCGGGGGCGATGAAGCCGGGCGTGCCGGCGAGTTCGCCTCCCCTGAGTCGTGCGAGCGGCGCGGCAAGTCCGAAATCGACGAGTTTCGCGTCCCGCTCTCCCACCAGGACGACGTTCCCCGGATGGACATCGCGATGGAGCACGCCTCGCCCGTGCGCGTACGCGAGGGCGTCCGCGATCCGGACGCCGACCTGGGCGACCGCCTCCGGAGAGAGCGTCCCTCGCGCGATCCGGCGCGCGAGGTCCTCTCCCTCGACCCATTCCAGGACGAGGAAAAGGCCGTCCTCGTCGCGGTCCACGTCGAAGACCCGCACGATCCCGGGGTGGTCGAGCGACGCCGCGATTCTAGCTTCATCGAGGAAGCGCCGGGCGCTTCGCTCGTCGGCCGTTCCGGCGACCCTCTTCACGGCAACGTCGCGTTCCAGGCGAAGGTCTCGCGCCCGGCGCACGGTCCCAAACCCGCCGCGGCCGACCTCCTCGCCCAGGCGATACCGGGCCGAGGGATGCTGCGGGAGTGGCCCCGAAGGAGCGAGTGGCTCGGGCAGGATCTCCGCCAGATCGAGGCTGTGGACGAGGGAGCCGGGCGAGAGCCCCAGCCGGAGAAGCCTCTCGCGTTCACGCTCGGAAAGGGTCACGGGCTCTTCCCTTGTCAGTCCAGCCCGCCAACGGCGCGGAGGACCCGCCGGATCGACTCGGGCGCGGCGGCCGCCACGTCCTCGGGCACGCTCTGGCCGAAGGTGACGTACGAGAGACCTCCGCCGAACCGCCGCACGAGATCGAGGATCCCCCAGCCGGTCACGGCCTCGTCGAGCTTCGTCACGATGAGGCTCCTCGGGCGGAAGGGGCGGAACAGCCGCACCGAGGCCTCGGCGCAGGAAGGGGTCAGCGTCGCCGGGAGGACCAGGTGGACCTCCGACGCCTCGACCGAACGCAGCATCGAGGCCGTCCGGTCGAAGCCGGCCCTGTCCTTCTCGGTGAGGCCTCGGGTGTCCACGAGGACGAGACGCCGCGCCGAGAACTCCGCGAGCCGCGATGGAAGCTCCTCGGGCTCGCGGACGATCGCGAGGGGGACGTTCAGCATCGAGGCATAGGCCGAGATCTGTTCCGCCGCCCCGACCCGGTTCGTGTCGAGGGAGAGGATCGCGACGCTCGCGCCCTGCTGGAGAGCGAAGGAGCTCGCGAGCTTCGCGAGCGTGGTCGACTTCCCCGACCCCGGCGGGCCGACCAGCACCACGCGCGTGGGTCCCCCGGCTCGGAGCTCGATCGGTCCGTTCATCCGGATCGAGGCGAGGAATCGATCGAGGAGAGGCTCCAGGACCTCCTCGCGGCCCGGATTCGCTCTCCCCCTCCATTCGGCCGCGAGACCCATCAGGAGCTCCTGGGCGGTCGCCTCGGCGACGCCGAGCTCAGCCAGGCGCCGGTACCAGGAGAAGAACCCCTCCGAGAGCTGGCTCAGGTGGTGCTCCTTGGAATGGAGGACGAGGTCGTGCGCGAGCGCCTTGATCTCGGCCAGGTCGCGCCGGACCCGGTCCTCGCGCTGGGCGCGGTCGCGGTCGAGCGCCTTCGAGACGAGCCGTTCGGTCGCGGGACGAGGCGGAGGATCGGCCGCCGGCCGCGGGACGGCGCGCGCCGTGATCTCGACCACCTCGCGGCCGAAGAGGCCGAAGAGCCCGCCTCTCCTCACCTTTCGCGTGCGGAGGATCGTGGCATCGCGGCCCAGGTCGGACTTCAGGGCCGCGAGCGCCTCGGCGAGGGAGGCGCCGGTGTAGGTCCGGACCTCGGCGGCGGTCACGAGAGCACGGCCCTCGGGCGCCGTCCCATGAGGTTGTCCAGACCGCGGCGGATGCCGGCCGCGGCACGGGCCCACCACCGCGTCTCGCGCGCCCTCTCGATCGCCTCGGCGAGGCGCCAGGGTCCGAAGCCGAACTGGCGCGCGAGCGCATCGAGCTTCTCCCGCCGCACGGGCTCGAGATCGCCCTCCCACCATCCCGGGAGCGCCCTCTCGACGAACCAGCGGAAGGTCTCCCGCCGGAAGGCGAGGTCATCGATCCCGGGAGGGCGCCCGTCCCTCGCGCCAGCCTCGAGCATCGCCTCCTGCACGACCCGGAGCGCCGTCGCCTCGGAGAGCCCCAGCGCCACTCCTCGCCCGACCAGGCCGCGCCTTGCCTCCGGCGTGAGGAAACCCGAGTCGACCGCGATCCGCGACCACCCGGCGAGCTCCGTCGCCGCGGCCGCCGCACGTTCGATCTTCGCACGGGCCCGCTCTTGGATGTAGCGCCGGCGGCGCGCGGGATCGCGGAGCGTCTCGTAGGCCCGGGCGAGCCCTTCCTGCATCGCCAGCCATACGTGGCGGAACGCCGGGTTGTGCCGGCGCCCGTCCCAGAGCCGCTTCGCGCTCCGGTAGGCCGCTTCGATCCGCACCGGGTCCTTCTCCTCCTCGTCGAGGACAAGAATCTCGAAGCAGTCTACTTCCTCGGAGGCGCGCGGAGAGACCTTCGCGGGAAGCGGCGGGCGGGCGACAGGGGCGGACATGTACCTAGCTCACCAGAGTCCCGGCGAGCCTCTCCTCGGCGGCGTCCACTCCGGCCTGGGTGAGCCCCGCCGGCCGCTCGATCGTCGTCGTCGCCTCCCGGCCGGACTCCAGGTCCAGGGCGCGAACGTGGATCCGCCCGCGCCCGTCATACGAATACTCGATCGTCACGGGCGAGCCCCGTGGCCGGGCGGGGAGCCCGGAGATCACGCACGTCCCGATCGTGGCGCAGCTCTCGGGGTCGGACTCCTCTCCCTCCAGGACGATGACCTCGATCCGCGTCTGGTTGTCGTGGATCGTCTGGAAGCGCCCGCGCTTCGCGCAGGGGATCGGCGTGTTCCTGGGGATGAGGACGCAGTTCGCGAACTCGCCGCGGACCCGGGCCACGACACCGAGCGAGTGCGCGTTGACGTGCCCGAGCTCGATCCCCGCGAGGTCCTTCCCCTCGCGCCCGCCGATCGGAGCGGGCTCGGTCCCGTCTCGGCGGGCGGCCAGGAGCTCCGCCTGGATCGCCGCGCCCAGCGCCACGGCCTCGTCGGGGCTCGCGGCCTCGGCGACCTCGACTCCCCGGGCCACGCGCTCGAGCATCCGGCGGACCATCGGCATCCGGGTCGCGCCGCCGACGAGGAGGACGAGACCCACCTCCCGCCAGGCGACCCCCGCGTCCTCCAGGACGATTCCGACCTTCGCCTCGAGTCGTGCCACGAGGTCGGCCGTCATTTCTTCGAAGGCCCCTCGGGTCACCTCCACGGCGTGGAAGAGCCCTCCGTGGCTCGCCGCGATGCGGACGCGCTCCTTGCGGGAGAGGGCGATTTTTGCCTCCTCGCACTTCCCGGCGAGATCCTGATAGGCCGTGAGGTCCTCCAGGGGGTTCTTCCCGTGGGCTTTCTCGAACTCGGCCGCGACGTGGGTGATCAGCCTGTCGTCCCAGTCCTTGCCGCCGAGGCGGTCGTCGCCGTCGGTCGCTAGCATCCGGACGCCGCCGTCCGCCTCGATGCTCATGAGGGTGATATCGAAGGTCCCCCCGCCCAGATCGAAGACGAGCGTGGTCTTGTCAGGGGCAGGGGAACTG
>JACQVV010000567.1 GCA_016209595.1 Planctomycetota bacterium | reverse complement strand
GCCAGCGCCGGCGATCATCCGCCGATTCATGGTGCCGAATCGCGCCCTCTTATCTAGTTCTTGCCGCCCTGGCGGAGCAGATGCCGCCAAAGGATCGAGTTTCCGGCCTTCAGCCCCTCGTCAGTGAGCGTGAGGTCGATCCTCGTCTTGGGCCGGTCGAGGGTCGAGAGCACCGAGAAACCGCTCACCTCGGAGCGGATCCAGCCCTTGCGGGTGAAGTGCTCGAGCATGCAGTAGACCCGGAAGGCCGCGACGAGCCCCTCGCCGCCGAAGATCCGGTCGCCATCCCTGTCGACGTCCATACGGCAGTCCCCCTCCTCGTCGCGGTTCTTGTAAAAGAAAAGGAGGAGGCCGACATACTCCAGGACCGATCTCGTCTCCGCGTTGTCCCGCTCCACGAAGCGAAGGAATTCTCCAGAGATCTCTCCATAGCACAGATCCCCGCCGCGCTCCGCGAGCTTGCGAGCGAGGTAGATGGCGTGCGGATGATTCGAGATCAGGTTCAACCGGGGGCTCTCGCGGCGCTAGCGCCGCGCTTTCTCCCACGCGACCCAGGCCGACTCGAAGCCCTCCAGGGTCTTGAGCTCGCGCCGCGAGAGGAGCGCGAGGCCAGCCTCGGTAGTCCCCCCCTTCTGGAGGTGCTCCACGAGCTTCCGGACGAACGTGGGCCCTCCAGCCTCCAGCATGAACTCGAACACCGAGAGGGACTGGACGTAAAAGAGGTTCGCCTCGCCGCCCACGCCTCCCTGCGAGAGCTCCTGGAGCTTCTTCTGGAGGTCGGCCGGGTCGATTCCGCCCGCGCCGCCCGCACCCGGGCCGTGCGCGCCGATCGGGTGGTTCATGGTGAAGAACCGCGAGAGGGGGATGTGCTGGTCGACGAGCTCTTTCATCTGCTGGCGCCGCGTCGCCTTCATCGACTCGGGCTCGTGGTAGACGGCGACTGCCTCGTCGATCCAGTCGGGGAGGAAGCTTCCGTAGCCGTTGAAGTTCTGCTGGAGGGCGGCGATGCAGCCCGGGTTCACATGGTGCAGGAACATGAGATGGGCGGCCTCGTGAGTGAGGGCGTCCATCTGCGACTCCATCCCCCCGGTGCCCGACATCCCCTGCGGAAGCTGCGTCCCCTGGGGCAGGTTCTTGAGAAGGTTTCCCATGTCGTCGGGCCAAGGCAGCGTCCAGACCGCCTCGCCCGGTTTCGTCGCGCCGCCTCCCCCCATCCCCGACATCCCCCCGCCGGAGAGGGCGTTCGCGCCCAGGTGGACCGCGCCCCTCGGAGGCCTCACGCCGAAGACGCGCTGGAACGTCCGAGCCGCTTCCTCGAGCTGGGCGGCCTTCTCTTTGGCCTTGGCAGGATCGTCGGCATAAACGTCGAAGTTGTCGCTCTTCAAGGGCTTCTGTCCGCCCCCCTGCGCGAGGAGGACGGGGGCCACGAGGAAGAGGGCGAGGGCGGCACACGCGAGCGACCTTCTCATCGGTCGTGTCTCCTCTGGCACTCGAATCGGGATATCGGACATTCCCGTAGGATACGCTCCCTCGCCGCGAGGTGTTGGGCGGCGGCGCAGGCGCCTCCTCATCCCGCCCCGGTTCCTGTCCGCTCAGAACTTCAGCGTGAACCCGAAGCTGAAGACCATGAGCTCGAAGCTCGTCTCAGAGTTGTTAAAGTCGCTCGAGGTGAGGTTCCGCGTGGACTCGAGCTTCTTCCTTGGGCTGTACTCGAAGGCGAAGTGGACCTCGAACCGGGGCCACCGGAGCGAGAAGCCGGTGGTGAAATGGTGCTCGTTCAGTGCGGGGAACTGCGGGTTCACCGTCTCCTCGGGCACCGGCGTCTTGGCGAAGTTGTAGCCGAGGCGCAGCGCGAGCAAGTCGATGGGATAGAACTCGCCGCCGACCGCGTAGACGAACTGGTCGTCCCAGTTGAGCTGAAAGGTCGCCTCGGTGCTCGAGCCCCCCAGGAGCGCGTTCACGTCGGGGTTGGTCGAGTTCTCGAGCTTCACCGTGAGCTTCTTGAACGTGTCCGACCAGTTGATCCACCGCGCGTCGGCCGAGAGCTGGAACCAGTCGACCGGCTTGTAGGCGAATCCGACCGTCACCTGCTGGGGGAGCTCGAAGTCCTCGAGCGTCATGTCCACATCGGTCGCCAGACCGTTCAACCCGCCGTTGGGCAGGAAGAGGAGGGCGGGAAGCCCGAGGCCCGTGGCGTTGAAGAACCGCGTGAAGTC
>JACQVV010000582.1 GCA_016209595.1 Planctomycetota bacterium | reverse complement strand
GGCCGAGATCGTCATCAAGGAAGGGCGGAACCGGCAGGTGCGCCGGATGATCGAGGCCGTTGGCTCCGAGGTCGTGGATCTGGAGCGGATCGCCATCGGTCCGATCCGGATCGGGGACCTTCGACCAGGCGGCGTGAGGCCCCTTCGGCCCGACGAGATCCGCGGCCTCTACGGATCCCGGAAGGGTCTCGCGTGACCGACGCCCCTGACCTCGAGACGATTCTCGGCCGTGTTGCCGGCGCCTCCGGACCTCTGGTCGTCCTGACGGGCGCCGGGATCTCTGCGGAGAGCGGCATCCCGACCTTCCGCGGCCCCGAGGGCTACTGGCGGGTCGGCTCCCGCAACTACCGGCCCATGGAGCTGGCCACACAGGCGGCTTTCCGGGCAGTCCCCGACGACGTCTGGGGATGGTATCTGTACCGCCGAGCCGTGTGCCGCGCGGCGCGACCCAATGCGGCGCACCTCGCCCTGGTGGAGCTCGATCGATCCCTGTCCGATGTCTTCCTCGTGACGCAGAACGTGGATGGGTTGCACCTGCGCGCGGGCCATAGCCCCGAGCGGACATTCCAGATCCACGGGAACATCGATTTCATGAGGTGCGCGGCCGAGTGCTGCCGCGACGTCATTCCGATTCCGGCCGCCATCGGGGACTCCTGGGAGAAGGGACGCCTCCCCGGAGAGCGCGAGCGGGGCCTGCTCCGCTGCGCCCGTTGCGGCGCGGCCACCAGACCCCACGTGCTCTGGTTCGACGAGTGCTACGACGAGGAGCGCTACCGCTACGAATCCGCGCTCGCGGCGGCGCGAGAGGCGGACCTCCTTCTAGTCGCCGGGACGAGCGGGGCGACCACGCTCCCCGTTCGGGCCGGCGAACTCGCGGCCCGTAGCGGCGCCGCGATCGTGGATGTCAACCCCGAGCCAAACCCTTTCCGGGATCTCGCGCTTTCGGTCCCCCGTGGCGCCGCCGCGAGCGGGCGCTCGGCCGAGATCCTCCCCGAGATCGTGGACAGGCTGCTCGCTGTGCGCTGAAAGTCGGTCGCAATTCGCGGGGCTCGCCGTCCCTGTCTGTGGACCCACTTCTCACAGGAGGACCCATGACCCGCACGAACCGGTTCCTTGTGACCGCAAACCTGGCCGCCCTCGCCGCCCTCGGCTGTGCCCTCGTGACGAGCGGCGACAGCCCAAGCCACGCCGACGGCGTTGCCGCCGGTTCCTCCGGCGGCATGATCGCCGTCGTCGGCCTCTCTCGGGAGAGCACCGAGACGCTCTACCTCGTCGACACGGAGAACCAGCTCATCACCGCCTACGAGACCGACCGCTCCCGGGGCCTGAAGCTCATCGGCGCGCGTTCCTACAAGTACGACTCGAAGATGATCGAGTTCCACGACCTTTCCGAAGACGGCTTCCGGGCCTCCGAGCTCAAGAAGGCGTTCGAGAAAGAGGCCGCATCGGATCCAGTCGATCCCAGGAAGAAGTAGGGAACTTTCCTAACGGGGCTCCGCCCCAGCCCAACGAGACGTGTTGTTCCCGCTCCCGTTCCCCCTCCGGAGAAACGGCCGGGAGCGGGAGCGGGAAAGACAACGCACTGTCTTCGCCCTGTGAAGTTGACTCGACTGTCAACATTTGCCCGGTGAGGCCGATCCAAGTATCCTGAATTCCGAAACCTGGAATGAAAGCTCACCGCGCGGCCATGGGCCCCGAGCAAGCTCCTCTCGCCGGCTCCAATTTCGCCGAGCTGGCGGACGAACGGACCTTCCGGTGGCCCGGCGCGGCACGGAGCGGCCTGGCGATGGCCGCCGCGGGAGCTCTCCTCGCGTTGATCCTGGCCTCGTCCGTCGCGGCCCAGGATGGAGACCGGAGGGCTATCGAATCGATAGCCGAGGAGTGGTCGCGCCAAGGTTGGGACGAGCGAGAGGCGGCGAGTCGCGAGGCAGTCGACCGGTGGCGGGACTGGACCGAAGCGGACCTCGCATTCCTTCGTGAACTGGCCGCTGGAGAGGATCCTGAGCTTCGCTGGCGCTCGGCCGCGGCGCTCGAGCGAATCGACCTCCGGAGACGGCTCGGCGCGGCCCTCGTCGCGGCGGGAGTGGATCGCGCCATTGCCCAGGGGACGGAGTGGGGACGACTCGAGGCACTCTATCTGGCAGGGAACGCCTGGGTCATGGGCGACGCCTCGTCGGAGGAGCTCACGCCCCTGGTCGAGATGGCCCGCGAGTGGAAGTGGGGGCAGGCCTCGGAGGCGGTTGCGGGAGTCATCGGAGACAATCGCCTGGAACCCTTCGCGGAACTCCTCGTGCCGCTCTTGGACGATCCAGATGCGGATACGCGCTGGGACGCTGTGCTTGGATTGGGCAAGCTCGGGATGCGAAAGCGAATCCCCGAGATCCTGACCAAGTTTGCGGACCCCTCGGATCAGGTCCGGAGCGCGGCCGTCTGGAGCCTGATCGAGCTGGGAGCTGCCGAGACCGACCGCGACAAGCTCATCGAGTTCGTGGCCAATGGCGACTACGGGACGTGGTATCCAGCATCCGGCTACCTCCGCCGGCTCTGCCAGAGCGGCGACTTCGAGCTCACCGTGGACCTCCTGGCCCGCGGGAACGAGTCCATCCGCGACCACGCGGCGCGCTTCCTCATCGAGGTCGAGGTCCCCGCGGACGAACTCCGCCCTCTCCTCGCCGACGAGCGGGCCGTCGTCCGGGCCGCGGCCGCCCGAGCCCTGGCGTTCCCGGGCGCGCTCGAGGCGGAGCGCGATGTCGCGAGGCTCCTCGATGACCCCGACGCCGAGGTGCGAACGGCCGCGGCGGAAGCTCTCGGCGCCATGGGCGCGAGAGATTCCGTTGCCCGGATCGCCGGGCTCTCGACCGACGCCAGCGAGGATGTCCGGGCCGCCTCCGTGCGCGCTCTCGGGCGCCTGGGCGTTCGGGAGTACCGTTCCGTGGTTCTGGATGGGCTCTCGGACCAGGACCGGTGGGTTCGGCATGCTGCCGTGGGGGCGATGGCATCCATGGGTGACGAGGAAGACATCGAGCGGCTCCGCGCCATCCTCGATTCGCAGGAGCACGGCGCGATTCGAGAAGAGGTCATCCATGTCCTGGCCGTTCTGGCTCCCGGGAAAAGCGTGGAGAGGATCGTTGCCTGCCTAGCCGATCCAGACCTGCAGCTGGAGGCGCAGCGAACACTGCTTCAGATGCGGGCCTACGACCGCATCGCGCAAGTCTTCGCGGCATCGGACGATGTCGGTGATCTGGATTTCTCCAGGGAGATGATCCAGCGACTCATCGAAAGCGGCAGATTCAATCGCCTGGACGCGAGGCACCTCCTGGGGGTCCTCGACCACCGGAACGGCTACGTGCGGAGCTGGATCGTCTACCTGCTGCACCGCCTCGGTGCTCGCGAGGCGTTACAGCGGATCCGGACCCTGGTCGAGGACGAGAACCCGTTCGTTCGTCGAGGCGCGGCGTACTTTCTGGGGAGCTTCGGGTCCGCCGAAGACGTCGCACGACTCCTGCCGCTCCTCAAGGATCGCGATGACGATGTTCGCGGCGAGGCCGTACTCGCGCTGGAGCGGCTCGGTCGACGGGACCTCGTCCCCGAGTCCCTCCCGGAAGGGGAGGGCGGATCGGTCGAGGCGCTCCGCGAGCGACTTCGGAACCGCGAACCCACTGCACGTCTCGAGGCGGTGAAAGGGCTCGTCCAGCTTGGCTTCCGAGAGGCCGCGGCCGACCTGCTTCCTTTGACAGGCGACGCCGATCGAGAGGTCCGGCAAGCCGCCTTCGAGGCACTCGCCGTCCTCGGCTCGCCGGAGCACGGGGCCGGCCTCGTTCATCGCCTCCGGGCGAGAGACCCCGAGGTCCGGGCGCTGGCGGTGAGGACCCTTGGTCTGCTCGAAGCGGCCGACCAGGCCGACGCCGTCGCGGGCCTGCTCCGGGAGGAGTCCGAGGAAACGCTTGCCGAAATCGCAGCCGCGCTCCGGAGGATGGGGATTGCCGGAGCGACGTCCCGGGTCGAAGGCTTCCTCGACTCGGATGAACCGGGAGTTCGCGCGCGGGCCCTCGTCGTTCACGCCGAACTCGGCGGGCGGCCGCGGATCCCCGAATCGCTTGCGCTCCTCGAGAACGCCGACGCGCGAGTCGTCGCGCACGCCGCGACCGCGCTCGGCCGGTGGGGGAACGCGGCGCGTGGCGAGGAGGTCGAGAGACGGCTCGGAGCCCTCGTCGAGCACCGGGACAGAGTCGTCCGGCGCGCGGCGATCGAGGCCCTCGGCCGGATCGGCGCTCGCTCCACCGCCACCCGGCTCGCCGACGCAATCGTGCGCGAACCGGAGGCGGCCCGGATCGCCCTCGCCCGCATGGGCGCTGTGGATCTGGCCCCGCGAATCGTGGAACGGGTCGCGCCGGCCATTGACTCCGATCGGATCCTCTCTGTTTGGGAGGTAACAGAGACGGCGCGGGAACGCGAGCCCGGCCGCGTTGCGGCGGTGCGGGCCATCGGCCAGCTTGGCGCCTCCGGAGAAGCGGGCCTCGTCGAGTCGATGCTGGCCGACCCTTCGCCGGAGATGCGTGCCGCGGCAGCGGAAGCGCTCGCCGACCTAGGGGCACGGGACAGGATCGGGGCGCTCGAACGCGCGCTGGACGACGGCATGCCCGAGGTTCGGCGTGCCGCGGTGCGGGCCCTGGCGCGTCTCTCGGGCGTCTCGAGGTTCGAGGACCCTGACGAGTCTGTCCTCGTGGAGGCAATCCTCGGCGCGGTTCCAGGAAAGGAAGCCACGGAGGTGATCGAGGCGCTCGCGACCTCACGGGCTTCCGAGGTGAGACTCGCAGCCGAGATCGCGCTCCTCACTCGTGGCCGGCCCCCTCCGGAGGGGCTTCTCGAACGAGTACAGGAAATGGACCGCAAGGCTGGAGGATTCACCTGGCGAGCCCGACTGGTCGACGCTTTCGCCGAACGGGACTTGCCCGAGGCGTTCCGGAGATTCGCGGCCGAGGCGCCGCTCTCGCGGCCGATCGAGACGCTGGCGAATCTCTCGGAGCTTCTCGAAGAGGCCGGGTTTCGACTGGAGCCCAACGCGGAGGTGCGGATCGTCGACCCCCTCCGGGCGAGACCGTGGACGAGCCCGCGGCGGCTGCTCGATGGGTGCGTCGGCACGCGGGACCTGCCCGTTGGCTACATCCTGAGCGCGGACTCCATTCGACTCGTGCCGTGGTCCGAAGCGCTCCTGGCGATCCGCCGGTAGCGTGGTCCGCTCCAAGAGGGTATGACCGGGCGTTCCGGCGAAGGTTCACCGGACGGCGGAAAAGAAATCGCGCTCTCGGCGCTTCCTGGGCGATCTCAGCTCTTCGCGCTCCGGCGTGACGTCCCCATCCGCCGGCTACGGGGCGCTCGTCCTGGCCTGGAGCGCCGCGACGAGTTTCTCGGCCGCGAGCGTCTCGGCGAGCGCGGCTATCGGATCGGGATCTTCCTGCCACAGCCGATCGACGCGAAGGACGAGTCCGGAGATCACGGCCGAGCGGTAGAGGCCGTCGGCGGGGATGGGGACGGGCCGGTACTTCCCGCCGTCGTCGAGGACGTAGAAGTCGGCACGCCGGCGCCCGGGGCGCGGATCGACGATCCAGTACTCGCGGACTCCCGCCGCCTCGTATTCGTAGAACTTCTCGGCCCGATCCCGGCCGACCGAGTCGTCGGAGACGACCTCGACCGCGAGATCCGCGGGACCGACGAGCTGCTGTTCCTCGAGGCGGTCGAGATGCTCGGTCGCGACGAAGAAGACGTCGGGCTCGCGCCCGGGGCCTCCGGGTCGGGCCCGCATCGGACGCGGGGCCACGTGCACCTTGCCTAGATGCATGGCTCTGACGAAGAGACCGAGGACTTGGATCAGGAATGCGACGACGATCTGATGGATCTCGGTCGGCATGCTGGTCGTGACCTCTCCGTCTACCCATTCGGCGATTCCGGCCTCGACGTCCAGAGCGAGGTAGTCCTCGTAGCTCATTTTCAAGGGCGTCCGGCCGAGCTGGGCCGGAGCCTGGCTGGATGGCGTCGTCGCGGGGACGGTCATGACCGGGCCTCTCCTCGTCTCATCGAGCGTGCGTGGGTATTGTACCGCGTTCCGCGCAGCCGGCACAGCTCCGGCGGGCTCTGAGCCGAAGACCTGCCGGCGGACTACCCCCGCGCGTTCACCTCGATCGTGGCCTGCTGGACGAGCAGGCCGCCGGCGGAGCGGTCGCGGAAGGCGCGCTGGAGAACGCGGACGACGGCGTTCTCGGGGAGGTCGCTTCGCGAGACCTTGCGAAGGTGGTAGCAGTCGGGGGAAAGCGAGTCGAAGGGCGTCCCCGGCACGATGGGATACTCTTCGATTCCGGCCGCGGCGAGATGGCCGACGAGCTCCTTGACGAGCTCCGCGAGCACCGGGTCGGGGCTCTCGGCGAGGTGAAAGTCGAGGAGGTTCACCGCGCGGACGAGGGCGCGGAGGTCGGGCGTCCCGGCGAGCGAGCGGCGGTATCGTTCGATCCGCTCGCCGACCTTGTTGCGGAGCTCCTCGGGGATCCCGGGCGCGAGGAGGGCGGTCTCGATCGCTCCCACGGGATCGGGAAGAGCCTCGCCCTCGGGGAGGGCGCAGGGCGCGAGGCGCACGCGCGCGGGACGCAGGATCTCTCCGGAGGCGAGCTCGTAGCCTCGGACGAGGACCTGGGCGACCGAGGGACCGGAACCCTCGGCCTCGACGCGCAAGAGATCGAGCCGTTCCGCGGGATCGGCCGGCGCGACCGCGATCCGCCGGACACCCATCCGGGCGAGGACGTTCCAGGCGGCGACGCGGGCGGCGTGGGCCGTCCGCGCGCTCGCGAGCTCGCCGTCGACGAGATCGAGGAGCGCGCGGACCGCGCTCTCGTTCCCGGTCGCCTCGATCTCGCGAGTCCGGACGCGCACGGCCTCGATGAACTCGCGGTCCGCGCCGGCCTCCGGCTCGCCCGCCCGCGCGAGGATCGCCTCGACTTCCTCCGGCGGGAGGAGGCGAAGCGCGCCCCCGAAAGGAGGGGGCCGCTGGCACGACCCTTGGTTCGCAAGGGGAGTGGGTGCGACGAAGAGGGGGAGGGGGCTGTTCCCCTCCCCCTGACAGGGCGTCACGGTCTTGCCTCGGGCCGGGCCACGGCGCCGAGCGTGCCGGAGCCCGAAGCCTCTAGTCCCTCGGGGACGGCGGCGAGGTAGCGGTCCTCGAAATGGAAGAGGATCGTCTTCCTCTCTCCGTCCTCGCGCTCGAAGATCGCCTGGAGCGAGTAGCGGCCGGAAGCGGGGCGCTTCTCCAGTCGGAACCGGCAGGGGACGGCGCGGAGGCGCTCGGCCGGCCAGGGAGCGAAGAAGGGGTCGCCCTTCTCTATCTCGAAGTAGCCGACCTTCTCGGTGCCGCCGGTGCGGAGGTCGATCTCGTCGGTGTAGTCGAGGTTCCTGAGGATGCGGACGAAGACCTCGGGCCGGTCGAGCCGGAGCTCGTGGACGCTCTCGGCGACGTAGACTTTCTCCCCGGCCGCGCGGGATCCCTCGGCGTCGAGCGCGAGCGGCGTCCCGTTGAGGAAGAGGGGGGAGAAGCACGGCCGGCCGTTCACGGTCTTTTGCACGCCCAGGGGGACGGTGACTCGGTCGGCGACGTCTCCCACGGCGAACTCCAGGCCCTCGATCGCGGCGCTCTCGAACTGCCGGTAGAAGCAGGCACCCTCGGCGACGACCTTCTTCGCCTCCTCGGGACGGAAAACGACCCGGGAGCGCTCCAAGCCGAAGCGCTCGGCGAAGAGATCCGCGACCATGGGGATCGACGAGCTCTTGCCGGTGAGGACGACCTCGTCGATCTTCGCCTTCCGGTCGATGCCGAACCGCTCGTGCGCGACCGTGAAGCGCCAGAGGTTATAGGCCCGCTCGACCGATTCCTTGAGGTAGGGCCGGATCCGTTCGTCTACCTCCGGACGCCGCACGAGGATCCGTCCGGCGTCCTCGGAGAGGCCGCGGAAGAGGCCGCTCGTGGGCCCGATCCGCTCGAGCCCCGAGCCGAAGTCGACCGCGAGGTCGCTCCAGAAGCCGGAGTCGGTCTCGATCTCGTAGGTCGCCACGGATCCGTAGACCGCTTTCTTGGCCGTCTCGGCGAGAAGATAGAGGAGATAGTTGTTCCCCCGCACGGCCTCGTACTCGCCGGGGTTGGAGTCGGGGTCGCCCACGGGGATCCGGACGCGCGGGACCTTCGCGCGGACCTTCTCCATGATGAGGTCCCGCACGAGGACCGTGATGTCCTCGCCGCCGAAGCGGTAGAGGCCGGTGACGCCGATCGGCGTTGACTCGACCCGCTGGGCCGGGTAGTCCTTGACGACCGCGAGGAGCGCGATGTCGATCGTGCCCCCGCCGAAGTCATAGTTCAGGACGTACTCGACACGCCGGGGCGCGTCGCGGCCCGCCGCCCCGAGTTCGCGGAGCGCCTCGCCGTAGACGTGGCGCACCGCCCCGGCGTTCGCCTCGTCGAGCGAGCGGTGGACCCGAGGGAGAGAGAGGTCGCGCCGGTAGACCTCGGCGAGGAGCTCCACCTGCCGGTCGGAGAAGAGGACGGGATAGGTGAAGACGACCTCCTCGACCCGCGAGCCCTCCCGGTCCTGGGAGCGAAGCGCCTCCTGGGCCTGCCGGACGAGCTCCTTGAGGAAGAAGCCCGCGAGCTGGTCGGCCGTGTACCAGGCGGAGTTCCCTTTCCGGTCGAAGACGCGCTCCGGTCGTTCGAGGCCAATCCGCCGCTTGAAGTTTTTCACAAGGGCCTCTTTCGCTCCCAGGCGCACGAGCGCTTTCGCCCGGTTTCCGATCTGGTAGCGGGGGGCCTCGGGCGTCGAGACATCCTCGAAGTAGAGGACGGTGGGGACCGACGAATCGCCGCCCATCTCGAGCACTCGGGTCTCGCCGCCCTCGCCGCCGACGGCGACGCAGGTGTTGGTCGTCCCGAAGTCGATGGCGAGGAAACCCGCGAGTGCCCGCGGCGCCCGCACGGCATCGGCCGAGACCTCCAGTTCCCTGCGGGAGGGATCGGCGAGGTCGAGCTCGAAGACGACGCAGGCCGCGAGCGGACCGGAATCGGGCGCCGGGAAGAGGGCGTGCTCGGTGGCGAGACGGACGACGTACGACCGCCGCTCTCCGGGCGAAAGCGCGTAGGGTCCCGTCGCGGGGCGGAGCGCCCCACCGGGCGCCCCCCGATCCTCGCCCACCTCGATCCACGGGGCGGATGGGCGGATCGATCGGACGCCGAGGGGGTAGTCGTCGGAGTTCTCCAGCGCGACCGGTCGCGCCGTCTCGAACCCGATCGTGACCGCGGGGAAGTGGACGCGGGCCGGGACGAGCGAACCTCCCTCGCGGCGGGCGAGGCGGGCCCCGATCGCAATCTCGACCGGCCGGGCGAGCCCGCTCGCCCGCACGAGGACCCTGGCGCGCCTCTCGTCGCCGTGCGCCCAGGTGCCCTTCCGCGCGAGCGCGAACGAGAGTTCCCCTCCCTCGGGAACGGCCCGGCCGGCCACGGCCTCACGGAGCTCGAACCAGTCCGAGCTCCCGGCGGCGAGCTCCGCGCCCGTGGGAAGAAGCGGCGTTCCCCGGACCCGGAAGCGAAGACGCTTCTCCTCCACGGGCAACGACGGCCGCGTGAAGACGACGTGGACCTCTCCCTTCTCCTCTCGCTCGGTGTCCGGATCGGAGGGCAGGAGCTCCAGTGCGACAGGCGGCAGGACCTCCAGGAGGAAGCGTTCCACGCGACCGTCGGCCGCGAGGAGCCGGACCTCGACCGGCGCGCGCGGGGCGCCGGCGACCGCCCGCGCGTCGGCCTCGACCCGGAGCCGCGTCGCCGGACGCCCATCGGCGAGCGCCGTCCGGCCCTGGAGCCGGAAGGAGAGCGCGCGCGAGTCGCTCTCGGCCTTCGCGAGCTCGACCTCGATCCCGCCCGAGAGGACGAGATGGAGCTCGAAGGTCTCGCTCCCCTTCACCTCCGTGAGGTGGTGCCGGAGCCGCCCCCCTGCCGCCCTCTCGCCGGTTGCCGCATGGAGGATCTCCAGGCGCCGGAGCGGCGTCCCGCACCAGGAGCAGTGCTGATCCCGCGCGCGGTCGACGGGCCAGACCCCGCAGGAAGCGCAGACGACGACCCGTCCCAGCTCGACGGTCATAGACCTCGGAAGGGATCGGGCGCCTCGGTGTGGCCCTCGGCCGCGGGCGGCACCGCGGCCGGAGCCTCGGCGACCGCCGTCCCGCCTTTGGCGAAGGGATTGAAGGAGGAGCCCGGGCTCGCGCCTGCCTCGGCGGCGAGGACCCCGTGTCCGGACCATTGCCGGGCCCACTCGGAGGGCGGCTCCGGGTCGGGGTCGATCGGGTTCATGGTGACGAGGCTCGCGCCGCCCGCGGAGCGCGGAAGCGCCACCCCGGACAGGGCCGAACGCGCGGCGACCTCGCTCGTGTGGTGGCGAAGCGTGGCGAGCGCGGCCTCGGGCGACGCGCCGGGGCGGAGCACCGGGAGCCGCGAGCCCTCGGGGCCGACGAACTCGACGAAGCTCTCCAGCCAGTGCTTCAGGTCCCCCGCCAGCCGGTCGACCGCCGCGCGATCGTAGGCCGGGTGGTGGGCGATCACCCGGTCCACCTCGGCGAGGAGCGAGCCCACCACGAGGTGCTCGGTCGTCTCGATCGTCCGCTTCTCCTCTCCCGCCGCCTCCTCGACGAACGGCCGGAAGAGCCAGCGCTCGTAATACGAGAGGAGGAGCCGGTAGCGCACGAGGTCTTCCAGGCCGGCCGCCGACTGGTGCCGCTCGCTCGTCCAGCGGTTCCTGCGGGCGTCGAGCGATTCGGCCATCGGGCCGTCCTGCCGGAAGCGCTTGTGGACGGCCCAGAGGTTCGCTCCGCAGTCGGTGCGCCGGCGCGTGTCGAAGGCGCCCCCGCGGTCCTCGTACTCGTAGACGAAGGTCTGGCCCGACGAGTTGTAGGCCACGAAGCCCAGAAGTATCCCCGCGAGGACCGATTTGGTCCCCTCGATCTCCGCGAGCGCGCTCTCCCGGTCCTCGCGCGTCACCTGGGGGAACCGCGACGCGTTCTTGTCCAGGTGGAAGTCGGAAGCGCGGAAGGCGCCGCTTGAGAGAAGCCGCCGGTACTCGTCGGCGAAGCGCTTCGTCTGCTCGATCGCGCAGAGGGGGAGCCCGTTCACGAGGTAGGCGAAGAGGATCGAGTCCTTGTCGTGCTCGAAGATCTGGAAGTTCTCGCCCGCCTCCTCGACCGTCTTCCTGACCTCGCGTTCCTTGTCTCCCGCCCCCTGGCTCGCGAACCCGGCGTAGCGGAGCGGCGCGATCCGGTCCTCCAGCCAGTTCGTCACGAAGGCCTCGTCGAAGCGGACGAACGGCCGGCAGGCCCCGATCCGCTCGGCGATCGCCCGCCGAACCTCCTCGCCCGATCCCACCCGGAAGAGCTCCAGGATCGCGTGGCGGTCGGCCAGGAAATCGGGAATCGCCTCGTGGCAGAAACGGACGATGCCGGTACGTAGGTCGGGGAAGTGGACGTGGTGGACGTCCCGCGTCCCGTAGTCGTAGGCGGAGCGAACCGAAGGGTCGAGCGACTCGATCGTCTTCTCGAAGCGGCTCTTGAGGTCGGCCATCCTCGCGCGGAAGGCGGCGGGGTCCGTCCCGGCGAGGGCCTTCTTGCACTCCAGGGCGAGGTCGGCGTCACGCGAGAGGAGGTGGTTCACCGGGCTCGGGCGGACATCGAGGAGCTCATCGAGATGCCGCGCGAGGCCGAAGACTCGCGCGCTCTCGTCGGCGCGGCTCGTGAGGTCGGCGAGCGCCGCCTGGACTCTCCCGAGGTCGTCCCTCATCCGCGCGAGGTCCGCCGAGAGCGGCCCGTAGAGGTGCTTCGCGGCGTGCTTTCCCACAAGCTCGCGGACGACGGCCCGCGCGAGCTTCCTCGCTTCCTCGGCGAGGCGATCCTTCTCGATCTGAACCGCCCGGCGCCGGAGCTGCGGCGGGAAAGCCGGGAGGGCCTCGGCCTCGGCGAGGCGGCCCGCGTATTTCAACGCCGGACCCTCGGCCGCGACCTCGACCTTCTCCGCCTTCTTCCGCCAGCCGTCGCAGGCGCCGGAGAGCCGCTCGATTTCGCTCGCGACCGTTTTCGCGCCGTACTCGCGGACGAGCCGCGGGAGCTCGCCGCGGAGCGAGTCGGCAAAAGCCTTCGCCTGGCCGCCGAGGAAGGTCGAAAGGGTCGAGCCGATCTTCTTCCAGTCGCGCTCGCCCGCCGCGGTCGCCTTGAGCGACGCCACGAGGTCGCGGTAGGGCGCCGAGCCGGGGAGGGAAAGGCCGCTCTCGATCTGGTCGTGGATGCGGCCTTCGAGCGTGCGGATGAGCTCGTCGAAGGCGAGCTCCCTCGCTTTCGAGTCGATCTCGGAGGCGAGGCGCTTCGCGCCATCCGTCCCGAGCGAGTGGCGCCCATCGGTGAAATCCTCGACGAGCATCATGCCCAGCCGGTAAGCCCCGGCGTGGCGGAGCCTCATCCGGTCCACGTAGATCTTCGCCAGGCCGAAAGCGGAAAACCGGCAGCTGAACGGGTTGGAGTAGAAGACCCGGCCGTCGTCGTCTGTGTACTGGAGGGGATAGGTCGAGTTATAGGTCATCTCGACGTTCTTCTCGCGCTGCTGCCGGAGCGCGGTGAAACCCCCCTCCGCGAAGTCGAGATACATCATCTCCGAGGTCATCTCGACCACATCGCGGACGGAGTTGAGGTCGATCCCGCGGCTGTTCGAGTTCCCCACGAGATAGGCTGTCGAGAACGGGAGCTCGTAGAACTCCTTTTCCTCCTCGTCGAGCGCCCAGCGAGCGCGGAAGACCGCCCTCCGCGGACCCAGGTCCTCGAAGCGGCGGACCTGGCGGCTCGCGCCCGAACCCAGCCGACTGTAGTACTCCAGTTCCGAGAGACAGGCGTATCCGTTCGCCTGCATGCGCCGGCGCTCGGTTTCGGAGAGCTCGCCCACCTCGCGCCCGTGGACGTAGACGTCAGGCAGCACGAGGTAGCCCAGGATCATCCCGAGCTCGCCCGCCGCCCGGCTCGCCACGTCGCGCACGAGAAACGGCAGATCGAGGACCATCCCCGACCCCGTCCCGCCGGCGATCGAACCCACCACGAAGACCTTGAGCTTCCGGTCTTCCGGCCGCACGCGGAAAGGAAGCGCGCCGTCGTTCGTCTCCTGGATCGCCGATTGCGCCGCGACCCGGTTCATCCGGTCGGCGAGGGCCGCCCGGATGCGCTTGTAGTTGTGGAAGAAGGCGAGGCGCCCGAACGGGCGGAACTGCCCCGCGCCCTCGGAGACCGCGTCCGGGCCGTTCTCGTAGCTCGATCGCGCGAGCCAGCTGAAGAGGTGCGGGTAGGTCTCCGGGTGCTCGAAATACTCCTTCACCGCCTGCCGGGGGACCTCGGCGAAGAGCGTTTCCCCCTCCTGGAAGATCGTCCGCTGCGAGATGTGGTCGGGCGGGTAGTAGGACGAGCTCCTCTGCTTCGCCTGCGTGTCGATCCAGAGATAGGAGATGCACGGGACCTCGTGC
>JACQVV010000581.1 GCA_016209595.1 Planctomycetota bacterium | reverse complement strand
GCCGCCCGCCCGGCGACGGGAGGTTCTTGGATGGGCTCTTAGTCCACAGTCGAACGATTCTCGACAACCGGGCCGGCGATCGAGAAGAAATGTGGAGAACCCACCGGGTCCTCTATTTCTTCTCGCGCTTCCGGAGCTCCTCCTCGAACGGCCGGTAGGAGAGGACCTCCGAGGACTTGACGGGACGGGGGCCGCTGTCGGGGGCCTCGCGCTCGGGGCGGTCCCGGCGCGGTTCTCTCGCTCGCTCGCGTTTCCCGCGGGTTTCCTTGTGCGGGGTCGCGCTGGCGCGCTCCGGCTTGCCCCTCGCCCCGGCGGAGGGCTTGCCTTCCTTGCCCGGGGTCGCGCTACCGCGCTCCGGCCTCCCGGGCACGGCCTTCGAGCGGGCCGTGAGCGCGATCCTCCGCCGGACGAGGTCGACCTCCAGAACCCGCACCTTGAGCTTCTGGCCCACGCGGGCGACCTCGTGCGGGTCCTTGACGAACCGGTCGGCGAGCTGGGAGACGTGGACGAGCCCGTCCTGGTGGACGCCGACGTCCACGAAGGCGCCGAAGGCGGCGACGTTCGTGATGACGCCTTCGAGTTCCATCCCGGGCCGGAGGTCCTCGAGCTCCCTCACGTCCTCGCGGAAGCGGGGCGGCTCGAAGGACTCGCGGGGGTCGCGTCCCGGCTTGGCAAGCTCCTGGACGATGTCCCGGAGCGTGGGTTCGCCGGCGCCCTCTCCCGCGTAGCGCCGGACGTCGATCCGCGCCGCGAGCTCCGCGTTCCCGACGAGGCTCGAGAGCGGCACTCCGAGGTCCGCCGCGATCCGCTCGACGAGGGCGTATCGCTCGGGGTGGACGGCGGATGCATCGAGGGGGTGCTCGCCGCCGCGGACGCGAAGGAACCCGGCCGCCTGCTCGAAGGTCTTCGGACCGAGGCCGGAGACTTCCAGAAGCGTGTTCCTGCCGCGGAAGGGGCCGCTCGCCTCGCGATGCTTCACGATCTTCTTCGCCAGGGCCTTCCCGATCCCAGACACGTAGGACAGGAGCGACGCGCTCGCTGTGTTGAGCTCGACCCCCACGTGGTTCACCGCGCTCTCCACCACGTCGCCGAGTTTCTTCTCCAGGAGCGCCGCCGGGACGTCGTGCTGGTACTGGCCGACGCCGATCGACCGGGGCTCGATCTTCACGAGTTCCGCGAGAGGGTCCTGGAGCCGGCGGGCGATCGAGATCGCGCCTCTCACGGTGACGTCCAGGTCGGGGAACTCTTCCCGGGCGACCTCGGAGGCGCTGTAGACCGAGGCTCCCGCCTCGCTCACGGAGACCACGACGACGTCCCCCAGGCCAGAAGCGGCGAGCGTCTCGCGGGCGAAACTCTCCGTCTCGCGGCCGGCGGTGCCGTTCCCGACGCCCACGGCGAAGGGGTGGTGCCTGGCGGCGAACGCGGCAAGGTCCGAACGCGCCCGGGCAGCCGCCGCGTCGCCCTGGCTCGGGAAGATCGCGAGGAATTCAAGGAACTTCCCCGTC
Organism: Planctomycetota bacterium; assembly: GCA_016209595.1. GTDB lineage: Bacteria > Planctomycetota > JACQVV01 > JACQVV01 > JACQVV01 > JACQVV01. The sequence continues at coordinate 8,313 of JACQVV010000581.1, read as the reverse complement.
GCACCGACAGCGGCGCACTTACAGCCAGTCCGGAGCCCCGGATCGATCCCGATCACGGATCTTGCCCCGAGCGGCGGGGCAAGAAGGAGGGGGCGGAGGTTCGCGGCGAAGACCTCTGCCGCGGCGAGCTCGGAGCGCTCCTTGAGGTCGCCGCGCACGTCGTTCGTCACAGAGGGGGAGACGAGCCGTTCGTAGGCGTCTGTCGCGGCGAGCTCGAGCTCCCCGGCGAACGGCGAGCGCCGCGAGTGCCGCGCTCTCTCCAGAATCCGCGCGACGAGCGGTTCGGTGTCCACCTCGATCCCGACACGGAGCACTCCCTCCTTCTCCCCGCGCCGGATGGCGAGGTAGCGGTGGGAGGGGACGGACCCGACCGGCTCGCGGAAGGAGTAGTACGCCTCGAACTTCGTGGGGCCGGTCGCTTTCTCGGGCACCGCCTCCGCGACGAGCTTCCCCGTGCGGGAGAAGGTCTCCCGGACGAGCGCCCGCACCTCGGGGCTCTCCGAGATCTTCTCCGCGACGATGTCCCGGGCCCCGGCGAGCGCCGAGTCGGCGTCAGCGACATCTTTCTCGGGGTTCACGAAGGCCTGGGCCTCGGCGCGCGGGTCCCCGTCGGGTGGCTGGGCGAGGATTCGCAGGGCGAGGGGCTCGAGTCCGCGCTCTCGCGCGATCGTCGCCCGCGTCCTCCTCTTCGGCTTGTACGGGAGGTAGAGGTCTTCGAGCTCCGCCTTGGTCGCGCACGCGGCGAGGCGGGCCCGGAGCTCGTCGGTGAGCTTCCCCTGCTCCTCGATCGAGGCGAGGATCGCCGTCCGACGCTCCTCGAACTCCACGAGGTAGCCGTGCCGCTCCTCGATCTTCCGGATCGCGACCTCGTCGAGCCCGCCCGTCGCCTCCTTCCGGTAGCGGGCAATGAAGGGGACGGTATTGCCAGCCGAGAGGAGCTCCACGGCCGCGGCCGCCGAACGCTCGGAAACGCCGAGCTCGCGGGCGAGGATCGGGACAGGCTGGAAGGTCGAGGCGGACGTCATCGAGGGCTCTGGTCGAGGGGCGAGAGCCTACTCCCCCGAGGAGGATCCTCGCAACAACGCTACCTCATGGACGCAGGCCGGCTCGCGTGAGGAGATCGCCGGCCCAGGCTTCGTCGGCCGGGTCGAGGGGCGGGTCGAGCGCCGCTCGGTAGTCGATGTCGTCGAAGGCGCCCGCGTCGTAGGCCCGATCCAGGAGTGGACCCAGTTCGAGCGGGGCATCTTCGTCGGTCGAACGCAGGGGGACCCGAAAGCCCGGCAGGGGATCCCGCAACCCGAAGGCGTAGAGCTCGGCCTGATCGAACTGGACGGCCCTATAGACGCAGATCATGTACGGTGTTCGAAGGGACGGCGGGATCCGGTTGAGCGGGGCGAGGATCGTGTGTTCCCCGTCCCGGAGGAGATCGATCTCGACCAGGTTCACGCCGCCCGCCTTGAGTTCTCGCTGCCTCCGGAGGTAGAGATCCCGCCCCTCGCCCCGCAGCTTGTTGGTGAGCGACAGGACCTCGATCACCGTGACGAGCCGCTGTCTCGAGCCGGCCTCGACGATCTCGATGAAGGTCTCCGTGGCTATCTCGTCGCCCGGAAGGCGAATGGCGGCCGGCTCGGCCACGGCCGCTCGCGTCGCAGATCCCGGCGAGGGGGAGCGAGGCGAGGGTCGCCGTCGCTCCTCGATCCGGACGTCGGGGTAGACCCCCCGTTCGTGGGCGGGCCCCTCCACGAGGACCCGCTCCTCGATGCGGGCCCGGAGATCCCGCGGGAGTCCTGTCTGCAGCGCTTCGCGCGCGTACACGATCAGCTGAGCGTGGACGTCCCGCCAGTGTCTTTCAAGGTAGGGGTCCATGCCAGGAAACGGGCTCTTCGCCATGCCGGAAGGATACCGCGACCTCTGAGGCGGGCGCAAAGCGAAGAGAGTGCCGCCTGGCCGGGGCGGCCTTTCCCGGACTACCTCTTCGCCGCGTCCAGGAGGAACGCGCGTTCCGGGTCCGGGAGCGAGGGGGACGCCGACTCGATGACCTGCACGACTTCCTCCCCCGGGACGCCTCGGGCGAGGGCAACGTCGGCTCCGGCCTCGTCGAGACGCCCCTGCCGCCGGTGGAGGAGCGCCCGGAAGAGGTGGGCCTGCCAGAGGGTGTAGCGATCGCCGGCTTCCTCGGCCTTGCGGATCGCCGTCTCGTATCCAGAGAGCGCCTCCTCGGCGGCCCCCAGGACTAGGTCGCCGTTCGCCTGGAGGAGCCACTCCCGCCCGGAGGCGTCCTCGGGAATGCGCGCGACCCGTGTTCCGGGGTGCGAGGCCTCGATCTCGACCTTGAGGAGGACCAACTTCGATCGCTGGATGGCCTGGAGCCAGGGCGATCCCCCGGGGCGGAACAGGACCCGGCCGATGCAGTAGGTCCCGATCTCGAGCGGGAAGGGGACCTCGATTTCGTCCTCCCAGAGGACCGTCTCCCCGTCGAGGAGCGTGGCCTGCACTCGATCGAGACCGGGGATATACGTGAGGTTGCAGGCGTAGACCCGTCCCGCGGGATCGTAGTCGCGGACGGGCTCGGACCGGATGTTCCGGATCGTAGTGATCGGGATCCTCGGAGAAACGTGCATCTTGAGATACATCACTGGAGCGTCCCCGGCCCCGGTCGCCCAGAACTGAAGGCCAAGACAGGGGCCTCCGAGGTTCGCCCGGCGGGACGGAGGGATGCTCAGCCGATCGGCGTGCTCGATGCCGAAGGTCACAGCCGATTCCCAGTCGAGGCGATCGACCCGAAACGTCGCGCGGATGCGAACCGGACCGCCGAGGTAACGGAGCGGGATTCCCCCGGCCGCCGGTTTCTCCGAGTTGAACCAGGAGGCGAGCGCTTCCCCGCCCTGTCCGTCCGGTTCGAGGGCAAACTCGAACGGGCTTTCGAGCGCGAGCGGGAGGAGCCACCTGTCGCCGCCGGACGCGGCGACGGGCGCGAGTCCGGCCATCGGCTCGACCCACCTCTTCCAGCGGGCCGCCTGCTCGGCGGCATAGGGGTCCGTCGCGAGCGACGCCTCCAGGGACTCCAGCGTCCCCAGGAGATTGCTCCACCCACCCTCCTTCTCCTGGGACTGGGCGAGGGCCATCTTCGCCTGGGTGACCAGGGCCGGATCGATCGCCGAGCGCGCCGCTTCCTCGAACCTCTTCCCGGCCTCGGCATGGTGTCCGCGACCGGCGAGCGACAGACCGAGCCGGTACAGGAGCGAGGGGTCGCCCGGTCTCTCCGCAAGTTCGCGCTCGAAGGCTGACCCGGCCTCTTCGTAGCGCCTGACGGCCAGGAGATCGTCGCCGGCGGACCTCCTGCCGAGGATCGCGACGTCGAACGGCGAGGCCCTCCCGCTCTGGGGATCGGGCTCGCCGAGCCCCCAGACCTCGAGGAGCTCGCTCCCGCGCTGGAGGACGATCTCCGAATCCCCGTTGCCGTCAAGGTCCCCGGTGTGGAGCGTTGTATAGCCCGATCCGGCGGCGGCGGCGAGCGAGAAGGAGCCGACGAGAGGGTCCTCGGGGTTCGAGGGATCCGCCAGGACGAGTTCTCTTTCCCCGAGGTAGGCGACGAGCCGGCGGCCACCTGCGGTGAACCATTTGAGAACCCCGGGTCGTATCTCTCTCCCCTCGTCGAGTCGCGGAGGGAGCTCCAGGCGCCGGAGAGCGCCCACGTGGTCCGGACCGAAGGGGAGGAGGTAGATCCCGGCGGGGGAGAGATCGTCGAGGACCGCCTCGTACTCCACGGCCGCGTTGGCCGCTACCAGGAGCTCGCCCTCGCCGACAAGGAGTCCGGCCTCCAGGACGGCGCGATCCGGACCGCCCAGGAGCGGCGGGCCAATGCAGGCGCGGAAGCCGCGCTCGCGGGACCAGGGCCCGAGGGTGAGGAGAAACCTGGGTTCTCCTGGCGGCGGAGGCAAGACGACTTCCAGCACGAGAGGGTCGACCCCCAGCGCCATGGCGCCCAGGTCTTCGACCCGACCCTCTGCCCACCGGAAGAAGCGAAGCGACCGCCCGTGCTCCTGGTTGCCATAGCCGTTGGCGACGATCCACTCCGGGCGGCCGTCTCGGTCGAGGTCGGCCGCCCGGATCGCGTGGACCTTCGCGCCGTTCTCGATCTGGCCTAGCCTCTCGAGCCGGGAGTTCCGCCAGCCCAGGACGAAGAGGCTCCCGCGCCCCGCGTCGGGGTTGGCATGAGCGACAACGATCTCGGGCGGCGCGACCCCGTCGAGGTCGAGAACCCCCACTTCGTGCCCCGAGTATCCCGGAAGCCACTCCCCGGCGAGGGAGATCTCGGCGAGGAGACGCGGGCCGCTCGCGTCGAACCGGAGCACCTGCACCGTTCCCTCGGTCGACGCGTGGAGCAGCTCCGCGCGCCCGTCTCCGTCGAGATCGGCCACGGACAAGGACCCGAGCGCGATCTTGTGGGGGACTCGGGGGAGGAGGCGCGCCAGGAGGTCCAGGCGTTCCCCGGCGCTCTTGCCGTACTCGGGATCGCGGGCGAGCGATTGCCAGCGGCCGAACGCCTGCTCGAGTTCCCCCGAACGCTCGGTTGCTCGGGCGAGGGCGAATCGGATCTCCGGCGGCGGTTCGTAGCGGCTCTCGTAGAGCCGGAGGATGTCCAGGGCGGAGGCGTTCTCCCCCTCTTTCTCCATGTAGCGGCTGAGCACTAGGAGCGAGGCGCGGCCCGTCCCCTCGTCCCCGATCCCGAGCGCGAGCTGGTAGGCGCCCGCCAGGTCGGAGGTCCCCCCCGCGTCCCCCACCGCGATCCGCCGCTCGCCCCGGGCCAGGTACGCATCCTGGAGCGCCATGTCATAGGGTTCGCCCAGCTCGGGGAAGTCCGAGGCCCGATCGGGGTCGTGGAGCGACGGTTTCTCGGGGAGCCTTCCGAGACGGTCCTCGCCCAGCGCGACCGCCTCGTCGAGCCGTCCCGCGGCAAGGAGTTCGTCGAACGTGCGCTCGTCCCGGTGCTTGGTCTCCACGGCGGCGGCGAGGGCTTCTCGATCGTCTCTCCGCTCGCGCCATCGCGGCAGGGCCACGAGAAAGAAGAGGAGCGCGGCGGTGGCCAGCGCGGTCGTGAGGGCGGAGCCGACGATGAACTTGTGCCGGCGGATCCACCGGACGGACCGGTAGATGACGCCGACCGGCCGGGCGAGGACAGCCTCGCCCTGAAGAAAGCGATCGAGATCATCCGCGAGGTCGTGGGCGTTCGGGTAGCGGCGGGCGGGGTCCTTTTCCAGGCACTTGCCGCCGATCGCGTCGAGGTCCTTCGGGATGCCGCGCCGGATCCGGCCCGGGGGTTCGGGATCATGGGTCGTGACGCCGCGCTGGAGCTCCAGAAGGGACTCGCCGGGAAAGGGGAGCTTCCCGGTGAGCATGACGTAGAGGGTCACGCCGAGGCTCCAGACGTCGCTCCGTTCGTCGAGCTTGCGGACCTCGCCCAGGATCTGCTCGGGGGACATGAACGGGGCCGTTCCCATGATCGCCACGCTCTCGGCGGTCAGGCTCTCCTCGTTCGCGACGCGTGCGAGACCGAAATCGACGACGACGACGCGGAGATTCTCGGCCCGGGCCGCCGAGAGAGCCCGGGCGAGATCCCACTCGCCGGATCCGAGGGAGTGCCCTTCGTCGTCCGGGGTCGCGCTGCCGCGCTCCGGCTCGATGGCGAGGAGGATGTTGCCCGGCTTGACGTCCCGATGAATGACGCCGTTCTGGTGGGCCGCGGCGAGGCCGCGTGCGGCGTCGCGGGCCACGACCGCGGCCGTACGCGGGGCGAGGGAGCCCTCCTTCCGCAGCACGTCGGCGACGCTCTGGCCGGCGACGTATTCCATCGTGTAGTAGGGCCGCCCTTCGTGCGAGCCGACCTCGTAGAGCGGGAGGATGTTGCGGTGGCGGAGCTGGGCGAGCGTTCGTGCCTCTCGTTCGAAGCGCCGGTGGGCATCCGAGGACCCGTCGCCCAGGGCCGTGAGGACCTTGAGCACCTCGATCCGTCCCAGGACCGGGTTTCGCACGCGGTAGACGGCGCCCTGGCCGCCGCGGCCGAGGAGTTCGAGGATCTCGTACTTGTCGAACCGGGCCGAGGAGATCGCGTCGGGCGGCGGACCGGAGGAGACGTGCGTCTGAGCTCTGGCGGCATCGCCGGTCGATCCGGCCTTGCCCCCGGTCTCCGGGATCGTCTGGGCGAGAGATCGTCCGCCCGCGCCGGCGAGTTCCCGGACGATGTCGGCCAGCGGCCGCCCGGTCTTTTCCTTCTCGATGAGTGCCCGCCGGATCGTCGAGACGGGAACTCCGAAGCGCCTCGCCAGCTCCCGGAGCGGGGCGCCCGTCATTCCGGAAGCGATGCCCGGAGCTCGTCCTGGAAGCGCCGCCAGGAATCCTCGAAGCCCGCGCGGCTCCCGAGGCCCTTCCTCGCCCGGACCGCGGCCTCGGCGAGGTCCTTCAGGGCCACGATGGCCCCGAAGAACGCGCGGCGGAACTCGCCATCCCTCTTCTCCGCGATCTCATACGAGCCGCGTACCCGGCCGACCTCGGCGAGGAACTCGTCGAGCGCCGGGGCGTCGAGCTCCTCGGGGATGGGGCGATCGGCGATCGCCATCGCGGCGCGAAACTCCTCCTCGTGCGCCCCAGCCTTCCCCTCGCTGCGGATCCTCGCCAGGGCCTCCGCGAGCTCCGCCTGCTCGTTCCGGAGATCGTCGCCGCCCGCGGTCCCCAGCTCGCGCGCGCGGGCCGCGAGAGATCCCGCCGCGCGCGCGAGGCCGGCGAGGAGGTTCCGCCGGTAGGTGTGAAGCGAGCTCCCCGCATCGACAACGGCCTCGCGCGCGGCTGCTTCCAGCGAACCGGCAAGTTCCCGGACCTCGCCGGTCGTACGCGGCTCCTTCTCGGCGCGAAAACCGGCGAAGAGGCGCCGCGCCGTTCCGAGCGTGTCGGGGTCTGGTTCGTCGCTCCGCGGAGCACGCACGAGAGAGAGCGTGACGCTCGCCCCCTCGAGCGTGCGCCCGGAGCCCTTGATCGCCTGCGCCGGGAATGTCCTCTCGCTCTCCCGGTCGGGGAATTCGGTCGCGGTGAGCCTGCACTCGGCCGACGTGATCCTCTCGTACTCGGTGACGTCCACGTCGTCGACGTAGACCACGAAGGCGATCGGTTCCTCCGGGTAGAGCTCGACCATCGGCGTGCCCGGCAGCGAGTACTCGGTCACGCTTCCCCGTGCGAGGGATAGGGATCGCCGGCGAAGGAGGATCCTCTTCCCCCGCGACGCGATCGAGAAACAGACCTCCTCGTCGCCCAGTTCGTCGAAGTTCCCGCCGATCGTCGCCCCCACCAGCCGGACGAAGTAGGCTTCCCGCGCGGCTGGCCTCTCGCCCTCGCCGACGAAACCAAGGGTCCACTCGTCGGCCCAGGCGGGGCCGCCCGCGACACCCGGACCTTCGCCCGGCCCTCCCTCGCCGCTTTCGCCGCCGCCGCCATCGCAGGACGCGAGGAAGACGGAGATGAGCGCCAGAGATCCGATCCGCAATCTTGCCATGACGATCTCCTTCCCGTGCCTTCATCGAGTGGACCGCAAGTATACTCGGCTCGGGTGAAAGCCGTTCCTTCGCGTGAGCCGAGTCCGGGCATCTGAGGCTCGGGGGATCCGAGCCTGGGCGTCAGGCAGCCTGGTGCCGGGTGAGCCGACCGGACGGTCTGCCGGCCGGGCCGAAGGGCTGCCCGGTAGTCCCGGATCGCCTGGCTCGTGGTGGGGGGTCGAGGAAGCTATCGAGCTGGGCGAGGTTGAGGCCGGGCAGGACCTTGCTCTTCTTGACTGGGGCGTAGCGATCTGCTCGCAGCATGCCCAGGAGATTCAAACTGCGACTGGCCGGCGTGCGTGGCGTCCGGCCGGGGACCGAGTGAAGCCGCGGCCGGATGGAACCGCCCGAACGCCCGTGTTCCGCGCCAACGAAGGCCTTGTCACGCCCGCTGGCCCAAGGGCCTCGCCCCCGGCCCAACAAACCGCTCGATATCCCTCATGAGCGTCCGGAACTCCTCCGGCGAGAGGGACTGCGCCCCGTCGCACCATGCCTTCTCGGGCTCGGGGTGGACCTCGACGATGAGCCCGCACGCGCCCGCGGCGACGGAGGCGCGGGCGAGGGGCGGGACGAGCGAGCGCTTGCCGGCGGCGTGGCTGGGATCGGCGATTACGGGGAGCGCGCACCGCTCCTGGAGAACGGGGATTGCCCCGACATCGAGCGTGAAGCGGAGCGCGTCGTCGAAGGTGCGGATGCCGCGCTCGCAGAGGACGAGACCGGCCTCGGCGTG
>JACQVV010000576.1 GCA_016209595.1 Planctomycetota bacterium | reverse complement strand
CCAGGCTTCGTTGCGCCTCCTCAACAACCGACTCCGCTAGGTTGTTTCGTCGGCGCGCCTCGCCTGGCGGCGTCTCGCTCGGCCTCGGTGTTGACGCATTTATTTCCTTACAGCCCCTTAGCGCTGCCAGATGCCGACCCCCTCCTCTTTCGCGCGCTCTTCCCAGGCGCTGAAGGCATACTGAAAGGTCGTGTTGACCTTCTCGTGCGCGGCCCGCGCGAGCCCCGCGTGGATCACCCACATGTTGACGAAGGAGAAGCGATCCCCGCCTCCGTCCGGGGCGGCCTGGACCCTGTCCTGCAACTCGCGGGCCCCGACGACCGCGTAGACGTAGGCCTGGTGGACCCCCTCGACGATCCTCTCCTGGTCATAGACGAGCACGACCTCGCGTTCCAGGATCACCCGCTCGTGCGCCCGGCGGCTCTCTTCGAAGAAGGCCTCGCCGGCCCGGGGAGCCTGGACGCCGATGTAGCGGACCGTGCGCCCATCCGAAAGCACGATGGTGTCGCCGGAAGGGACCTCTGCGATCCTGTGCCTGGGCAGGTCCGCAAGGTCGGGCGGTTCGGGGACCTTCTCGGGCTCCGCGACGGGTCTCCTCGATCCGTCCGGGGCGATCTCGAACTCCTCGCGAACGCACCCCGCGAGGAGCGCGACCGAGACGAGGGCTCCCGCCGCCGGCCAACCCCGCTGCCAGCTCGGCATGCCTCTCTCCCCCAGCTACCCGCCGAGCGCTTCCGAGCGCCCCGACTCGGAGCGAGCTGCGCTCCCGGAGGATGCCCCTTCGCGGCCATCGCGACTGTTCGTCGTGGCCACCTTCTTGCGCATCATCCGCCCGACCTTGAACGTCACGACCCGACGTTCCGGTACGGGGACGGGTTCGCCGGTACGCGGATTCCGGCCAATCCGGCGGGCGCGATCCTTGACCTCGAAGACCCCGAAGTCCCGGAGCTCGATCCGGTTTCCCCGGGCCAGCTCCTCGGTCACGCTGTCGAGGAATAGCTGGACGGTCTCCTTGGTCATGACCTTCGTCAGTTTGGTCCTGGCCGCGATTCGTTCGACGATCTGCTTCTTGGTAATCGTCGTCATGCTCGACTCCTTCACCTTGCGGCGAGCGACACCGCCCGCTGACTCCCCCTAGCCCGAGCGGCGCCGCGCGTTTCTTTCCATCGTCTCCCGGACCTTCGCCAGGAGCACGTCCTGGTCGAAGGGTTTCTCGATATAACCGTCCGCTCCCACGATATCTCCCGTGAGAGCTCCCTCTCGCTCCTCTTTCGATGTGACGAACAGGAACGGGATGCCGCACGTCGCGGGGTCGGACTTCAATCTCTCGCAGAAGTCGTAGCCGCTCATCGCGGGCATCACGATGTCGCAGAGAACGAGGTCGATCCGCTCGGCCCGAGCCGTCGCCAGGGCGCGGTGCGGATCGGTCTCAGCGCGGACCTCGTACCCCGCAGTGGAAAGGACGAGGGAAATGAGAGATGCGATCCTCGGCTTGTCGTCCAGCACGAGGATCCGCCCGGCCACGACTTCTTGCCCGAGGTCCCCTCGCTCCGCTCGGGGCAAGCTTCGCATGCGCGCTCCGGCCGGGTCCACCCCGCCGTCCGCGACCGTCATGGGTCGAGCTTCCACGGATCCCCCTGACCGGTCACGGCTTGCGATCGACAATCCACTGCCGCTCCAAAGGACTTTCGCATCGGCAGTCTGCCGGACAGGTGAATCGGACCGCACATGCGCAAACGTCCGCCCTCTCCGGCTTCCCGCATCCCATCTCGACCGTCCCGAACTGAAGGAACCCTAGGCATGAATGTAGCTTAGACGCGCCAACGTGTCAAGCCGCAAGCGCGCCAGCCGGAGCTACCTGGATGAGAGGGCCGGTTGGAGCTGGAGCGGAGGGGGGACGCTTTCGTCCGGATCGCGAGCGTAAAGATCTAATGTCACTGGGTTTACGGAAGGGATGGCCCGCCAGACAAGGCCAAACGAAAACCCGCGCCGGTAGGAGTCGTAGACGGTGTCGTCGATCGCGTCCTGGAAACTCGATCCCATGAGGGGAGAGAAGGAAACGACAACGACGTCGGAGGCGATCGCGGGACCCGCGTAGAGAGCGGATGCAACGGCATGGGCTACCGGGAACTTGACGAGACTCTCGTAGGCGTAGCCGGCGACCTCCCTCGCTGGCGTCACCCCCGGCGCGGGAGGCCGCTGGGCTACGGCGAGCGCGACGAGGGCCTCGTGGTCCTGGCGGGCGAGAGCGCGCTCCGGTGTCTCATCGGGAGCGAGTGGGGAAGCGCAGCCGGCGGCAAGAAGGAGAGGGATGAGGCGGAAACTCGCGCGTGCGTCCATGGACGGGGATTCTATCAGCTCGCGCCGCGCCCCGTGAGGAGGGCCGGGATCGTCTTGAGGAAAATGAGAAAGTCGAGTTTCAGGCTCCAGCGGTCGATGTACTCCAGATCGAGCTCCATCCATCTGTGGAACGGGATCTGGTTCCTCCCGGACACCTGCCAAATGCACGTGAGTCCCGGCTTCATCGAGAGACGCCGCCGCTGCCACGGCTCGTACTTCTCCACCTCATCGGGCAGCGGGGGGCGCGGTCCGACGAAGCTCATCTCGCCGCGCAGGACGTTCCAGAGCTGCGGGAGTTCATCGAGCGAGTGCCGCCGCAGGAACGCCCCCAGCGGCGTGATCCGGGGATCCCCGCGGATCTTGAACACCGGCCCGTCCATCTCGTTCCACTCCTCGAGTTCGTGCCGCATCTCCTGGGCGCCGGCGATCATCGTGCGGAACTTGTAGAAGATGAATCGGCGACCGTTCAGCCCGCATCGGGTCTGGCTGAAGAGGGCGGGCCCCACGGAGGTGAGCCGGACCAGGATGGCGACGACGGCGAGAACCGGGGAGAAGAGGACGAGGAGCGCGAGGGCCCCGACCCGATCGAGGAGTTCCTTGAAGAAGAGCTGCCAGTGAGCCTGCGGCGTCGTCGAGAAGGAAAGGAGCTGGTAGCCGGCGAGCTCGTCGATTCGCGTCTTGGCGATCAGGCTGCCGAAGACGTTCGACTTGATCCTCGCCTGTACGCCCCGGAGCTCGCAGGTCATGAGGTGGTCGCGGATCGAAGTCGGATCGATGCTGTCGAGGGCGAAGATGACCTCGTCCACGACGTGCCGGCCGATCACCTGCTCCAGGTCAGCGAGGACTCCCAGGACCGGCTTGCCTTCCACGGCGGGCCCGGGCCCTCCCGGGGCCTCCCCCGATCCGAGCACGCCGATCACCTCGATTCGCCTCCGGCCCATCCGATCGAGGGCGCGGATCATCTCCCGGGCTTCGTCCCCCTCTCCCACCACGAGGACCCGGCGGCGATGGAACCCTCCGATCGACCACCGCTTGCTCGCGTGGAACAAGACGAGGTGCCACGACACGAGGAGGAGAAAGTCGAGCACCGCGAAAATCGCAAAGAGGAGTCGACTGGCGATGTCGAGACGGCGGAGGAGCCACACATAGCCGACGAGCACGAGTGCTCCGGCCCCCACGATCCGGGCGATCGAGGCAACGATCGAGAGCGTGGTCTTCTCGAGGAACGCTCGGTAGAGGCCCGACCTGTCGAAGAACACGTACCAGGCTACCCCCACGACCACCAGGAGCTCCGCGTACTCGCCAAACGGCTGGAGCCCGCCCAGCTCGCCCGGAAGGCGCACCTTGAGCTGATAGGCGGCCCAGAAGGCGTAGAGCGTGACCGCGAGCGACAAGGCGATCTGGACCCGGCTCCAGACGGCCTCGCGCGCCTGGAAAGACGTGTATTGCATCGGCTACGAGCCTACCCCAAGACCCGCGCGTCGCTCCAGGAGCGAGCGATCCAGGAGACTCCGGAAGCGCTCCCGGAACCGGGCCACGTCGAACTCGAGCGCGTGGGCGCGGATCCTCTCCGGATCGAAGCGGGTCCGCCCGATTCTCGCCAGACCCTCCAGGAGCGAGCCGACGGTAGGCTCACGAAAGAAGCACCCGGTTGGCGTGTCGCTCGGGCCCTCCGGGATCACCGTTTCCAGCGCCCCTCCCGCGGCGTAGGCCAGAACGGGACGCCCACAGGCCTGCGCCTCGAGCGGAGCGAGCCCGAAGTCCTCCTCCCCCGGCAGGACGAGCGCCCGGCACGACCGGTACTCGCGCACCAGATCCTCCTCCCCAACCCTCCCCACGAACTCGACGGTCGGCCCGGCCATCCGTTCGAGACGGCGGCGGTCCTCCCCATCCCCGACGACCCGGAGCGGGAGCCCGGCCCGGGTGAACGCCTGTACTGCGAGGTCGATCCGCTTGTAGTCCCTGAGGCGGGAAACGACGAGGTAGTGCTCGCCGGGCGCCCCCTCGGGCCGGAAGTTCGAGGTGTCGACCGGCGGGTGGAGGACCTGGGCATCGCGGCCCCAGAACTTCTTCACTCGGTCGGCCACCGTCCGGCTGATCGCAATCAGGCGGTCGGGACGCGAGGCGCTCGCGGCATCCCAGGCCCTGAGCCAGGTCAGACAGAAGGGAAGGACGGCCCGCAGCGGCCTCGCCACCGAGGTCCGGACCGATCGGTCGAAAGACCATGCGAAGCGCATCGGCGTGAGCACCATCGACAGGTGAAACGTCTCGGGCCCCGTGACGACTGACTTGGCCCATGCGGAGCTGATCGACACCACCAGGTCGAAGCCCGAGAAATCGAAGAGCTCGAACGACGTGGGGAAGAGGGGCAGGTAGTATCCCGGGTGGCGTCGGGCCGCGGGGAGGCGCTGGAGGAAGGATGTCCGGATGTCCCAATCCCGGAAGCGCTCCGGCATCCTGGCGCTGTCGTGGACGGATGTGAAAACGGGTGGGCGTCCCAGGAGATCGTGGAGGACCTCCAGCACCCTCTCCGCGCCTCCCATCTGGTTCAGGTAGTCGTGGACGATCGCGATCTTCATCGGCTCCGGCCGAGGAGTTCCCTGTAGATCTCCATCACCGCGCCAACCGTCCGGTCGATCGAGAACCGGGCGGCAGCCACCTCCCGGCCCCGCCTCCCCATCGCCCGGGCGCGCTCCGGGTCGGCGAGGAGGGAGAGAACTGCCCGGGCGTGCGCCGGAGCGTCGCCGGGCGGAACGAGGATACCCGTTTCGCCGTCGGACACCAGTTCCACGACTCCCCCCGCCCGCGAGGCCACGACCGGGACGCCAGCCGCCATCGCCTCCAGGACGACCCGCCCGAACGGCTCCGGGCGGACCGGCGGATGGACGAGGCAGGCGAACGATCCGATCCATGCCCGCGCATCGCCCACCGGACCCGCGAAAAAGAGGCGGCCCTCCAGTCCCAGGGAAACCGCGCGCTCGCGGAGCTCACGCTCGTAGTTCCCCTCCGACTCCGGGAAGAGGACGCCTCCGACGAGGACGAAGCGGACGTCGGTCCTCTCGCGACCGATCCGGGCCGCCGCCTCCAGGAACACCTCTGGCCCCTTCCAGCGGGCGAGCTGCGAGACCATCCCGACGAGAGGGCCTGGAGCGCCGGCGGCAAGCTCGGGCGCCGCCACTGGGCCGCGGTCAAGCGAGATCCCGTTGGGCACGACCCGGACGCGAGGGCCGCGGCCAAGGGCCTCGCGGACTGCTTCGGAGATCGCGAGCGTCGCCGCCGCGAAACGCGTCCCCACCGCCGAGGCGAGGGCGAGCGGAGCCGGCTCCAGGATGTCGCGAAAGTGCCAGACAACCGGAACACGGGCGAGCCGCCCGGCCACGAGGCCGATCCAGTGGGCCTTCTGGCTGTTCGTGTGGAGGATGCGCGCCCGTTCCCCGCGCAAGATCCGGGCGAGCTTTCGAGCGGCGTCGAAGAAGGGGCCGGGGCGGGTGAGGGCGAGTGCGAGCCGGCCAGGGAAGCGCCGGCTGGCCGAGGCGAGATCGCGGTCGAGGCCCAGGACCCGCACGGGTACCCCTGCGCCTTCGAACTCGGCGACGAGGTTGCCCGGCTGCCCGGTGACGACGAGCGGCCGGACGAGAGCCCGGTCGATCCGCGCCAGGAGATCGAGGAGGCTCCTCTCGCCGCCGCCGAGGCGGCCCGTGTGGTCGAAGTAGACCACGGTGGCGGGGGAGTCGGGAATCGTCATGGATCCAGAACGATGTTCGCCCTGTAGGAGAAGGGGCGCAGGAAGGGCAGGCGACTGTGGACCAGGCGGTCGAGCTCGATCATGAGTCTGTTCAGGCCGCGGTGGCGGCAGCCGAAGATCTGCCGATCCAGGAGGTGGAAGAAGAGAAAGGAGGGGTACGACAACCGGACAACGGAGAAGTGTCTGCTCAGAACCCCGAGGCTCCACCCGGATAGCGGCCGCTCGGTCGGTGTCCCGAAACGCGGGATGCCGAATCGTCCGGCGAGGAACTCGCGGCAGAGGAAAAGGATGGGGTTGGTGTAGAAGTTCTCGCTGAAGGCCGCGCGGCCGCCAGGGGCGAGGACGCGCCGCACCTCCTCCGCGGCCGGCGCGAGCTCCAGATGGTGCAGAACGCGGCTCCCGGCCACGCGATCGAACGAGGCGTCGGGGAAGGGCAAACGGTGGACGCTTGCGCAGACCGCGGTCAGGGTGGCCTCTGACGCCCCGGCCCTTCGGCGCGCCAGCGCGAGGCCGGCACGGGCGAGGTCCACGGAGACGACACGGGCACCACGGCGGGCCAGGGCCACCGAGAGCTCGCCCTCTCCGCAGCCGAGGTCGAGAACGCATTGTCCTTCCAGGGGTTCCAGGAGTTCCAGAAGGTCCTCCACGAATGCGTCGAGACGGGCCGGCACGGGCCTCGCGCCATTGTCCGCGCGAGCGTAGTGCGTCTCGAAGAAGACCTTTTCGACCGGCTCGCTTCGCGGCCTCATGGTGCCTGGCCGTCCTCGCTCCGGCCATCCTGGCCTGCGCTCCCGGCACAGCGGCCTGTCCGGGCCATCCGTGGCCATCGCCACGGCCGCCGCTTCGGGCCGGGGCGTCTCCGGAGGTCTCACTGGAACCTCCTTCGGCGCCTGTCCGCCCGGCATCGTGCCGGGCGGACCCCCTCGGGGGCTTCTCCCCCTCGGCCTCCCCCGGCGCCCTCGTGGCGCCGGGGCGGGGGGAGCGCCTCCCCCCCGGACCCCCCGCCGGCGGCTCCGCCGCCTGGATCGAAGAGGAGGCGCTCCCGGACCGGGAGCTTCTCCCAGACGAACTCTCTTTCCACGCGCTCCCGGCCGGCACGCCCCATCGCGCGGGCCTCCTCGGGGTCGGAAAGGAGCCGCAAGAGCGCCAGCGAGAGATCCCGCGGGTCCGTCGGATCGACGAGGAGACCCGTCACGCCGTGAGCCACGGCATCCGGCGCGCCACCCGCCCGCCCAGCGATCACGGGTCGTCCCGCGGCCGCGGCCTCCAGGAAAACGATCCCGAACCCCTCAAACTTGAGGCCGTCCCGGTCCTTCACCTCTCGGCCCGGCATCACGAAGACGTCGGCCAGGGCGTACCAGTCGGGCCGCTCGTCAGGCGGAATCTCCCCTACAAAGAGCGCCCGCTCCTTCAATCCAAGATCTCTCGCGCGTATCTCCAGCCGCATCCGGTCGCTTCCGTCGCCCATGACCGCCCAGACCAGCGAGGGGAAGCGGGAAAGCACCCCCGGCAGGCACTCGAGAACCAGGTCGTGGCCCTTGTATCTCTCCCTCTTGTCGAGCCTGGCGACCGTTACGAGAACGGGGCCGCCCGAGAACCCCAGCCGCCGGCGAGCTCGATCGGGATCCCCCGTGAGCCAGCGCGTGGGCTCCCGAAGCCCCGGGTGGAGAATCTGCGTCCGCGACGGCGCGGCTCCTGCCTCGACCACCTTACGCCGCGTGAACTCGCTGATCGCCACGATCCGATCCGCGGCTCGCCAGATCCTCCGCTTGAGCGCCCCGTGGCCGCCCGAGGTGACCTCCATCCCGTACGCGAGGACGGCGAAAGGGAGACCGGTCAAGCGGCGGATCGCCCAGGCAAGCGGGCCGAGGCGGACGTGGCCGGCGGCTACGGAGCAAAACGCCGACTGGCCCATGAGCCTGCGAACGGCGGCCAGCCACGCGAGGGGCCGGAGCGGCCTCGGACACCTCGGAACGCGTTCGACCCGAACATCCGGACCCAGATCGTGTCTCCACGGGAACGGCGGCTCGGGAGCCAGCACCACCGTGCTCGGGCCCAGAGCCGACACGGCTCCGGCGAGGTACTCCTGAATGCCGCCGATGGAGGGAGGGAAGTCGAGGGCCAGGACGAGAACCGTTCGATCCCGCATTTACGTCAACTGGACGCTCGCTTGCCGGGCGTCGCTCTTCTCGCCGTAGCGACCGGCGACCGGAAGCGGTTCCTCCTGAGGGTCCCGCGCCGGGAGACGGAAGAGCACACCCGCCACGAACCAGAAGAGGATGCTGGCGGGGGTCGAATAGAGCACCGGCCCGGCCATCCCGCTCCCCATGAGCGCGAGGAGGAACGCCGCTGCCCCGAGGCAGTAGGTGCGGTTCTCGGGGTCCGTCGGCACGCGGTAGTACAGGACCCATGCCCGGCGCAGGATGAGAAAGAAGACCCCGAGCATGAGCAGGAGCCCCGGGATCCCCGTCTCATAAACGAGGCTCGCATAGTAGTTCTCCCCCGGCGCTTCGGCGGTGGCGCGATCCTCCTCGCTGGCTCCCACGTACGCTCCGGGACCGGCCCGGCCGATCCCCGCGCCAAAGGGATGGTGGTTGCACATGATCTGGATCATCTCGAACTGGACCCCGCGGTTGGTCGCGGCTGCGTCCACCGGGTCCTGGAGGACGCTGTAGCGCTCCACAAGGACCTCCCGGCCCGCGGGAGCGGACAGAAAGAACGCCAGGAAGAAGGCGACCGCCACAAGAACGACGATGAAGAGGCACTTGCCCCGGTTCCCGAACAGGAAGAAGAAGAGAATCGTCCCGGCGATCGCGACCATCCCGAACCTCAGCTGAGTGAGGAACAGCGCGACCAGGAGGAGGATCATGATCGCGGGGAACCACAGATTCCGCGCCGCCCCCCCTCCCGGCCTGAAATAGAGGATCGCGGCTAGGACGAACCCGAGCACGTAGTACATCGAGGCCTCGCCCGCGTCGCTGGCCATCGAGATCGGCTTCATGACCGGCACGGAGCTCTTCCCCCAGGTGTGCTCTCGCCTCAGCGTGGCCGAGAACGACTCCCCCCAGCCCGCGACCTTGTCGAGCCCGATCCAATACTGGAAGAGCCCGAAGGCGGCTATGAGAGAGGACACGGCGACGACGAAGATCAAGACCGTACTGAGCTGCCTCTTGTCGGTCACGAAGTCATACCCGACGAAGACGAGGACCATCGGCAAGACGTGCATGGTGAGTCCCGAGAGGCCAGCCTTGACCCCGCTCATCGTGGTGGTCCAGGCCGGGTTGAACATCTCGAGCGCGGACAGGGCCGCGAATGCCCCCAGGGGAACGAGGAGGGGGTAACGCCGCCAGCCCTCGGACCGGACCCGATCGAGCCCCTCGGAGAGAAACCAGTGACACACGATCGCTCCCAGGACGGCGAACTTGAGCGTCCGGGTGACCGTGTGGTAGTTCGTGAGATGGTTGAGAAGGCCGCTCGACGCGATGTAGACGAGGCCGCAGAGAAAGGTCGCCCGCCAGCTCTTCAGGACGATGGGAAGGACGAACACGCCGGCGGACGCGAGCACGAGGAACACCCGGCTCGTGCGATCCGTGCTTGCCCCGACGCGGATCCCCAGAACGTAGCCCGCGCAAAGGATCGCCGCTAGCACGGCGCCGGCCTTGAGAGGCCCCGAAAGCCCGTCGCGGGACGAGAGTCCAGCCATATCTACGCTCGGCAGGATCCTATCCCAGCCCGGTGCGCCGCGCCACTTCTCGTAGCGAACTCGATCACGCGCCGCGCCGCAACGTCCCAGGCGAAGAGCTCGTCGTGAGCCTTTTTCGCGGCCCGACCGAGCCTCGTCCGGCTCCCGGGGTCGCGGGCGAGGATGAGTGCGGCCCGCGCGAACGCCCCGTCCCCCTCGCCGCACGGGACGAGTCGTACGAACTCCCGTCCGAAGAGATCCGGATCCGTGTTGGGCCCCCGCGTTCCGAGCACCGGAAGGCCGTGGGCGAGGGCCGCAGCGAGAGTCGTCCGCCGGGTTGAAACCCCATCCGAAAGCGGCAGGAGGTAGAGGTCCGAGGCCCCGAGCCAGCCCGAGATCTCGTCCTCGGGCAGGAACCCGAGGATGTGGACCCGCGCCTGGAGCGCGGGCGGGACGCGGGCGGTCTCGCCGGAGCGCGCATGCGCGACCCCGGACCTGGAGCGCGCATGCGCGACCCCGGACAAGGCTCGGCCCGCGAGCCCGAGCACGACCAGGTGGGCGTCCATCCCTTCGGCGACCAGGAGGTCGAGGGCGGCGAGCGCAGGTCCCGTCCTCCTGGACCAGTGGTCGCGGCCGAAGAGGGAGAGGACAAACGAACCGTCCGCGATTCCCCGGCTGGCGCGGCGGCGGGAGCGGTCCTCGCTCGTCCATCGCGAAGCGCGAACATTGCTCCCGATGGGGATGAGGACGACCGGAAGGCGGCGAGTCCCGCCAAGGCGCGTCAGATCGCGAACCCGTTCGAAGCTCGTCACGATCGCGCCGCGGGAAAGGCCCAGCAGAAGCAAAGCGACGGCGCGCTGGTGGCACCCCGTCACGAGCGCCGCGGGCTCGAGGCTCCAGGGACTCGCGATCTCGTGAAAGAAAAGGACGACCGGCACGCGCCGCCGCCGGGCGGCGAAAGCCGCAAGGAGCCCCGAGCGGTCGAGGCCGCGGGGCGAGCCCAGGTGCGGCGCGTACTCGAGGAGGAAGACATCCGGCCGGAACCGGGCAAACTCCCGATCGAGGCTCCTCCGGCCGGCGCCCGGGCGACCCGCAAGCCGCCAGACTCGCTCCTCCCCCAGCTCGGGCGGCGGTTCACCCCCGGCGACGCGCGTCGCGAGGCGCACGTCGGCCATGCAAGAGAGCGCGACCGCGAGACGGATGCCGTGGTCCCCCACGCCACAGCCAGGCGTGAAGGACGTGGGTGAGTAGAGGACGACCTTCAAGAGCCCATCCAAGAACCCGGACCGAGCCCGGCGGAGCGCCGGCGGCCCGACTGCGAGGCGCGCGCCCGAAGTCGTAGCTCTGCTACGACTAGGGCGAAGCAACGAAGCAGACGAGCCGCCGCCGCCCGCCCGGCGATGGGAGGGTTTTTGGATGGGCTCAAACCGTCTCCCCCACTCCCCGCCACCGGAGAGCCTCGTCCCGGCTGAGGGCCTTGCCCCGCTCGAAGCGCCGCCGCTCCGAGAGGACCCTCCCCAGTCCGGCGAGGGCGTCGCGGCGCGCGGCGAGGACCCAGGACGCCCCGCCTGCCAGCCCGTACCGCAGGGCATTGACCTCACTCCGGACCAGCTCTCTCCAGGAGCGGGCTAGGTCGCGGCCCGTGGCGTTCTTGGTTACGGCCCACAGTCGGTTCCGCTCAAGCTGATACTCGCGCCATTCCTGCCGCCCGGCGGAGCTCCCCGCCACTCTGTGGCGCACGAGCGCTGCTGGCTCGGCGAAAAACCTCCAGCCGAACCGCCGCGCCCGCCACGAGAGGTCGAACTCCTCCTGGTAGCAGAAGAACGACTCGTCAAACCCTCCCATGTCGCGGAGCATCCGCGCGTCGAGGAGCGCGGCCGCGCCGTGGAAGCCGAAGACCTCCCCTCCCGCGAAGGAGCTCCTGCCCGGTTCGCCCGAATGGAGGGAGACGGGGCCGAGCGACCGTGAGAGCCCGATCCCAAGGGAGTCGACCCTGCCGTCCGGCTCCGGACGCCGCACCAGGGGGGCGACGGCGCCCACGCGGTCTCCGCAACCGTCCAGAGCGCCGGCAAGCGCCGCGAGCGCGCCCTCCTCCAACCAGGCATCGGGGTTGAGCAGGAGGTATCGCGCGGCAGGGCAGGCCTCGACCGCCCGGTTCACCCCCGCGCCGAAGCCGCTGTTCGTGGACTCGGCGAGCAGGAGCACTCCAGCGTACTTCGACCGCACGAGCTCGACGGTGCCGTCTCCGGAGGCCTGGTCCACAACGACGACGGGAGCTCCCGCCGGCATCTCTGCGAGGAGCGAGTCGAGAGCCCCGGGCAGGTCGGCCGCGGAACGGTGCGCCACGACGATCGCGGCCAGCGCCATGGATCGCTACGCCCCGCGTAGCCCTGGCGCCAGCACGGCGGCCAGCGCATCCAGCACCTGATCCATCTCGATCGCGGCCATGCACGGCTTGACCACGTCGGCGCAGGGTCCCGTGGCGATGCACGGGCTGCAGGGCAGCCCGGCCCAGAGCGCATGCGAACGCTGGCCCCAAGGGGCCAGCTGCTCCGGGCTCGCGGGCCCCATCAGGCTGACCGTCGGCACGGCCAGCGCTCCGGCCAGGTGACCCAGTCCAGAGTCGCACGAGAGGAACGCCCAGCAACGCCCAATCAGCCCCGCGACAACACGGATCGACGGTTCCCGCACGACGGACGCCGGCCGCTCCAGCCGTTCGGCCAGCCCCGCGGCCAGCCCCAGTTCGTCAGGTCCTTCGAACAGCAGGGTGTGCGCGCCCCAGCGGCGTCCGGCCTGCTCCACCACCGAGAGCAGACGATCCGGCAACCACCGCTTGTGTTCATAGCGTCGATCGCTGCCGGGGTGGACGCCCAGAATTGGTTCCGCCCGATCGATCCCCAGTGCCGCCAGCCGCCGGGCCGCATCGGTTCGTTCGTCCTCGGTCAACGCAACCGCCGGCGCCGGCTCCCAGCGGGACGGGGCGATCCCGAGCCGCTCGAGCAGGCAAAGATTGTGGAGCACGTCGTGACGGCGCGGGTCGATCTCGACCGCCCCCGACCACAGACCGCGCGGCGGGCGCCAGGCCTCCCCCGGGTACTGGCTACCCAATCGGACGGGGGCGCGACTCGCGAGCGCGAGCAGTTGCGCCGTGGCACCGTGGACCGACTGGACCGCCCCAAGGAAGACATCGAAAGGCCCCGCGCGCCGCACCTGCCGCAGCAGGTGCGCGAGCGAACCGGCAGATTGGATCGCGCCTTGCGCCAGCCCGGTGGCGAGCTCGATGGTCACGGGGGGCGCGACCAGCACGAGCTCGGCGCGGGGCAGCGCGGCGCGCAAGGTCTTGAGCACCGGCAAGCACATCACCCCGTCTCCCACGCCACCGGGGCAGTACAGCAACACGCGGGGCGCGTGCGGCAAGTCGCCGGCGGAAGGCAGCCAGGCGCCCAGCCGATGCAACAGGTGTCGGAGCCGCCAACCGAGATTCGAGGTCAACTCCTCATACATTGGGCTATCTTACTTTGATGCACAGTCGGATGGCAAGCCGCCGGTGGCGAGAGTGAGGGAAGGACAATCATGCTCTTCCTGAGGAGTGTGCAGCTCGTGTTTCTGGGCGCCCTTGGCATGTGTTCACATTCCGCCTGGACGTCCCGTGGGATGTGCGGCAGACGCGAATCAGCCTGGCGGACGTCCCGCAGGCGCTGCAGGGTCTTTCCCGCATCGCACCGCGAAACTCCCAGACGCCTTCGCGCCAGCCTTGCCTTGGCGGCGGCGGCGCCAAACAGTGAACTGCCCCAGCTGGTGCGCCACCTCGAACTCGTTCGTCAGCGCCTCTTGTAGCCGCGGGAACGGATAGCACGCCAGACCGCGATGTTGAAAGTCGCTGAAGACCACCACGTCCACCTGCCGTCTGCGGAGCAATTCCGGCAGCGCCCGATCTTCGGCCGGGGAAAGAAGCCCCAGGTGCATGACGATGTGCCTGTACCACGGTCGCCGGCCGGAGAAGAGGTAGAACGCCGGCTCCGGAAAGACCAGCACAAGGGCGTCCGGGGCGCTGAGGCGATCGACCGCCCGCACCGCCTCCACGACGTCGCTAGCGAAGTCGGCATCGACCCTCGTCCGCTGGCCGCCGAGGTCCAGCGACCACGTCCCTGAATGATAGACTCCCTCGAGCGCCCGGTGCAGCGCGATCAACCCGAAGCCGAGCGGGAGCGCCAGCAGCCACACCGCCACACACAGGCGGTGGACGCGATCGTCGTCGGCTAGCCTGCGGTGCAGCCGATAGAGCAGGAACGCGCAGAGGGCCAGCGCCGGCGGCGCAGCGAAGTTGTAGTAGACATGCTGCGGCAACGGGACCACGACGAACAGGTAGGTTGCGCCAAGACATAGTGTGACCGCCGCTCCCGCGTGCCAGCGGCCCCCCGCCAGCACCGCCGCGGTGGCCAGGTAGGCCGCCACCGGCAGCGCGGCGCAGGTCTGCGACCACCACGCCTCCAGCTTGGGATAGAGCGGGAACTCTACCCCGGCTGCCAGCAGGAGGAGACCACCCAGCGGGACGAGGAGCGAACCAACCATCAGCGGTCGCTGCTTGGCGCGACCGGCCCGGTGCACGACGAACACGCAGCACGAATAGGCCGCAACCGCCGCCAGCCACCCCGGGCTGAGCGGGAAACCGACCCGCAGGCCATTGTCGCTGCCATATCCCATGGTGCTTGTGAACAACGCCCGGTAGTAACCGACCACACCCGACAACCCATAGGGAATCAGCGCTACGGACTGCAGCGCGGCGAACGCGGCGATCAACGACGCCGGTTCGGTCCACGCGGAATGCCGGTGGCCCGACACGTGAGCAGCTGGGCGGCGAAGGCTCAGCACCGCAATCGCTGCCAGCGGCAGCAGCAACAGCCCGTTGCCCCATAGGCCGCCGAGCAACGCAGAGAAAACCGCAAAGGCGGCCGGGACCCCCAGCAGCACCCCGGCGTCGAGCAACCGGTGGCGGCGCCCGTCGGTCAGCCGCAATGCCAGCAACGCCCCGGCCAGGAAGAAGCCGCCTAGCGTATGCTTGACCGCGAAGGTCAGCCCGCACAGGCCGCCCGCACAGAGCAGCCACGAAATGCCGCCTCGTTCGATGTAGCGGGTGAGCGCAAGCGCGACGCCGATCAACCCGATCACTCCGTACCAGTTGGCGTAGGGTACGAGGAAGTTGCTGCGCACCCCATAGAGCGCGAACAGCAGCGGCGGGAGCAATGCCCACTGGTGGGTGTCCATGGCCCGTCCCAGTAGCAGCAGCCCCAGAGCCAGGACTAGCCCGACACCGACCGTCCAGCGGCGGAAAGCCTGCAACGTGAAGCCGAAGGCCTGGCCGACCTGCTGGTTCAGCCAGGCCGTGCCCACGGCGTACCCGTAGGAGTAGTCCCGCTGGGGCAGCTCTCCGTCGGCCATCCGCTGGCTGTCGAGAATCACCTGCCCCTCGTCCCAGTGATATCCCGTGTCAACCTGGTAGAATACGGCGATCGTGAGGTAGCCGGCCAGAGAGATGACACCAGCCAGGAAGGGTGATCCTCGGTCCATCTGGGAGCGTTCGCGAGACGTCGTGAAACGATCCTCATGCCGCCGGCTCCCGGCTGGTAGAGGGTCGTCCCGAGAAGGACCTTTCAATCGACCTCTCTCACATCGACCGGCTTGCGATAGTGCCCGAGGAGATCGTGGAGCCGGATCTGGAGGAGTTCCAGGAAGCTCCCCAGGGTCGCCCGGAGCAGCCGCACGCGGGTCTGGGGATCGTTCTTCCAGCGGACGGGGACTTCTTTCAGCCGGTATCCGAGCCGCGTGGCCAGGAACAGGATCTCCACGTCGTACCCCCATCCGTCGATCCGGCCGCGCCCGAAGATCTCGCGGGCCGCGTCGGCGCGGAACGCCTTGAAGCCGCACGTGTAGTCGGAGACCTTGTGGAGCATCGCCAGGTTCGAGAGGAGCGTGAAGCAGCGGCCCATGAAGCGGCGGTAGAAGGGCTGAAACTCCAGGATCTCGGAGCCCGCGATCCGGCGACTGGCGGAGACCACCTCGTGGTCTGCGAAGTGGGGGCGCATCCTCTCCATCTCCTCCAGGGGCGTGGAGAGGTCGGCATCCATGAAGAGGATCCATCGCCCGCGCGCGGCGAGCATCCCCGCCCGAAGCGCACCGCCCTTCCCCCGGTTGGCGCCAAGCCGGACCAGCCGCCCGACCGGGCGTCCGGCAAGGAAGCGCTCCACGAGCGCGGCCGTCCCGTCCCGGCTCCCGTCGTCCACGACCACGAGCTCCCACTCCCCCTTGCGTCCGCCGAAGTACTCCACCAGCCGGTCGAGGGTTCGAGGAAGCCTCGTCTCCTCGTTGTAGGCGGGGATGACAATCGAGATCTCGGGACGGTCCGAGCTCATCTTCCGATGCTCTCCTCCATGTCGAAGAGCATCCCGAAGAGGAGGAACTGGCTCCCGGTGATGAGGAAGAGGGCGCAAAGAATCGCCTGGGGGCCCGACACGCCAAGCCCCGCGATCTGCCGCCAGACGAGCCAGGTCCCGTGCAGGAGGCCCGCGGGGACGAGGAGCATCCCCAGGCAGTAGAAGAAGAAGAGCGGATGGAAACTCCGGATGCAGTACTTGTAGAAGATGCGCCAGAAGAAGCCCCGCATGAGCATGGGGGACACGCGCAGGGCATAGCGCACTCCGCGGATCTGGGACTGGCGCTCCCCCTTCAGGTAGATGGCCCGCCGAGGCACGTCCACGACCCGGAATCCGTGGTAGTTGAGAAGGATCAGGAAATTCATGGGGTAGCCGTATCCCTTCCACGCCTTCTTCCAGTCCACCCGCTCGATCGCCTGCCGCGTGATTGCCGTGAATCCGTCCACGACATCCACCAGCTTGTAGTACCCCGACGCAATCTTGGTGAGCGCGGAGATCATCATGTTGCCCACGATCCGCACGAGCGGCATGTCCTCGAAGACGTTTCCGCCTTCCAGGAAACGGTTCCCCTTGGCGTAGTCGGCCTGACCTTCCACCAGCGGGTCGAGAAGCCGCTCCATCTGGTCCATCGGCATCTGGTTATCCCCGCCGGCGACGACGACGATGTCGCACTGGTCGCGGGCGGCCTCCAGATATCCGCTGATCACCGCGGCGCCCGGCCCCTGGTTCTTCTCGTGGGCGACGAGCCGGATCCGCGGGTCGAGCTGCGCCCGCTCGCTCACGACATCGCCCGTCCGGTCCTTGCTGCCGTCGTTCACGACGAGGATCTCGTCCACCATCTCCGGAACCGATTCGAGGGTGGGCCCGACAAGGCGCTCCTCGTTCCTTGCCGGAATGACGAGTCCGATCCGCCGGCCGCGATACACTCCTATGCCTCCAGGCCCACGGGGGCGCCTCCGGCCGCGATCGAGCGCCGCCCGGCATCCAGCACCCGCACCACGTTGGCGCCCGCGGTCCCATCGGAGCGGGGCGGCCGCCTCTCCCGGACGCAGTCGGCGAAGTGCCGGCACTCGACCACCAGGGGCTCCTCGGAACCGACCCGCGGGATGTAGACGTCCCCCTGCCGGATCGAGATCGCCTCGCCGTAAGACGCGAAGTCCGGCACTCGGCCCGCTCCCTTGTCGTAGACCCTCACCTTCTCCGTCGCCTCCATGTCGTCGAACACGATCATCTTCCGGTCGCCGACGAACGTGAACTTCCGCCGCTTCTCGGGATCGAGCCAGCTCACGTGGATCTGCGCCATGACGTCGTTCGGGAATCGCAGGTTGGCGAACACGACGTCCTCCAGGCCGGGCGTGAGATACGACGCACCCCGCGCGCTCACCTCCCGCGGCAGGTCGCCCACGAGATCCAGGACGAGCGACACGTCGTGCGGCGCGAGGCTCCACCATGCGTTCTCCTCGGTCCGGACGATCCCGAGGTTGACGCGCTGGCTGTAGATGTAGAGGAGCCGCCCGATCTCCCCCGCGGCGAGCATCTGGCGGATCCGGTCGACCGCGGGGTGGAAGAGCAGGAGGTGTCCGACCATCAGGAGGCGACGTCGCTCGCCGGCCAGCCGGACGAGGTTCCCGGCCTCTTCCGACGAGAGACAGAGAGGCTTTTCCACGAAGACGTCCCGGTCCGCCAGAAGCGCCTGCCGCGCGACCCGGTAGTGGTTCGGCGTGCTCGTGGCCACGACCACCGCCGCGACATGCCGGGAATCGAGGACCTGTTCGAGCGTCTCCGCGACCGCGATCTCCGGGTGGAGGCGCCGGATTCGTTCGCGGGCCTTCGGGTCGGCGTCGCAGGCCATCGTGACCCGAGCCCCCTCGACGGAGGTGAACGCCCGGACGAGGTTTCGCCCCCAGGATCCGACGCCGACGACCGCGAGTTCGATCATAGAGGATTCAGTCGAACAACCGGAAGCGGAGGATCCAGAAGATCGCCGTCAGTCCGTCCAGCCAGCCGATCTTCTTCCCCTCGGAGTAGTCGCGACCCGAATAGGAAATGGGGACCTCGTAGACCCGGCACCTCCGCCGGGCGAGTTTCGCGGTGAGCTCCGGTTCGATCCCGAAGCGCTTCGAACGGAGCGGCAGATTCACGAGGAGGTCGCGCCGGAAGGCCTTGTAGCCCGTCTCCATGTCAGTCAGGTTGAGGTTCGTGAGGGCGTTCGAGAACAGCGTCAAGAACTTGTTCCCGGCGTAGTGCCAGAAGAGATGGACGCGGTGGGGCCCCCCCAGGAAGCGGGAACCATAGGCCGCGTCGGCGCGGCCGTCGAGGATCGGCGCGAGCAGCGCCGGGAGGTCCTTCGGATCGTACTCCAGGTCCGCATCCTGGATCACGACCACGTCGCCCCGGGCGGCGGCGAAACCGGTGCGGACGGCGGCCCCCTTCCCACGGTTCTCCGCGTGGAAACACCTGGTGAGGTCCTCGCCCTCCAGGCGCTGGACGAGCTCGCGGGTCCCGTCGGTCGAACCGTCGTCCACGAGCACGATCTCCTTGCGATACGGCGCGGCCCGGACCCGGCGCACCACGTCCTCGATCGTCTGGACCTCGTTGTAGACGGGGATCACCACGGAGAGCAGGAACCCTGCGGGATCGATGCCTTTGCGGACCAAGAGCGCCACCTCTCGCGCATGGAGGGTAGCAGTATAGGTCGCCCCCAGCCCAGAGCCCATCCCAAAACCCTCCCATCGCCGGGCGGGCGGCGGCGCTCCGCCGGGCTCGGTCCAGGTTTGTGGATGGGCTCCTATCGACCTCGATCCCGGATCCTCGCCCGGGCGTCGTCGAGGAGTCGCGCGAGAGGTTCCGAGTCGCGCCCGCCGGGCACGGCCTCCAGGCGGCGAACGCACTCCGACAAACGCCCGTCCCGGTACGCCTCCAGGGCGCGGAAATAGGCTAGGTGAATCTCGCGCGTCGCCGGAGCCTCTGACTCGGCCACGACCTCGTAGAACTCGTCGAGGGCCCCGGCGGTCCGCGCCGGCTCGAAGGCCGCCTCGAAGTGCGCGAACGGGTCTGCCGCCAGGACGATCCCATCCCGCCATGCCCGCGCGGCACCTCGCGCATCCCCGGCTTCGAGATAGAGCTCGGCGAGCTCGCGCTGGAACGCGTCCGACCCCGCCGGAAGGGAGCGTCCGACGGTGAGAGCCAGGAGTCCGTGCTTCTTCCTGCGAAAGAACCGATACGCCACGTACAGGCACCGCTCGGACCGCGGGACGATCGCGAGCACGCGAGTCGGGTCAGGGAACACCGCCCATGCCTCCTCCAGGAGTTCCTCCAGGTCCCGCTCCGGGAGGACCGCCCCAGCTCGCCGCCAGGCCTCCAAGCCGCGCTCCAGCCGGTCTCGCCCGGCCCCCTCGGAGTATCGACGGAGCTCGTAGGCGCCGACCAGCCGCAATATGTGAGGCTCGCTCGGCCCGAAGCGGCGAGCGAGCGCCCAGGCGCGGTCCGCCCGGTCGACGTCCCTCTCCGAGTAGAGGAGCGCCCCGAGGCGCGCGTGATGGGCCGCGACGGTCGGCTCGGAGCGCACCGCGCGCGCCGCGGGCGCGAGCGCGAGCCGCCGGGCCTCGCCGTCGCCCGCGCCCGCCCGGAGCTGGAGCTCCGCGAGTTCGCCCAGGGACCATCCGTCGTCCGGCGTCCATTCGAGCACACCCTCGAACCCGGAAACCGCTCTCTCGATCTCCCGCTGCCGGCCCTCCTCGCTCCCGACGGAGAGCCTCGCCTCGAAATCGGCCTTCTCCGGGAAGGGAAGCGAGTAGAGGACGTACGGTCGCTCCACGGCGGCACGGCGGAAACGGTACGACTCCCGGAAGAGGAGAGTCGCGCCGGCCAGGGCGACCAGGGCCAGGGCGAAACGCGCCCGGCGTCGCACGCTCTTCTCCGCGCCGGCCTCCCGCTCCCACCCTCTCCGGAGCCTGTCGAGCGAGAAGGCGAGTCCCAGGAGCGCTGCGAGGGCCATGCCGTTGGCCGGGATCTGGAGGTTGAAGTCCGCGACCGAGAGCGTCGCCGCGACGGCGAGCGACGCGAGCACCCCGGCCGCCAGGTCCCGGCGAAAGCGGTCCTTCGCGGCCAGGCCACGTGCGGCCGCGGCCACGGCTCCGGCGAAGAGCGCGCCGGCCGCGGCGAGACCCGGCAGCCCGAGGTCGGAAGCCAGGTTCAGGTAGTCGTTGTGGGCGTGGTCGTATGGATTGGACACAGTGGCGGGCCGGTACGCCGCGAAGACGTCGCCAAACGTGCCCAGCCCCGTGCCCAGGAGCGGATGATCGGCGATTATCGCGAGCGTCGCTCTCCAGACGGCGATGCGGTCGGCTTCGCTCGCCTCTCCCGAAGCAAGTTTTCCGAAGCGGCCGGTCACGTCGACGAACCCCACCCAGAAGACGAGAAAGAGCACGGCGGCGACGAGGACCGCCAGCGCGATGCCGTAGAGCCTCCGCGAGCGCCGGCCGAGGTAGAAGAAGATGAGGAACAGTCCGCCGACCGCCGCCGCGGAGACCCCGAGCCGCGACTGGGAGGCGAAGAGCCCCAGCCCGAGCACGAGGACCGCCGTGCCCCAGAGTGCACGAAGCGAAAGCGTCCGGCGATCGGAGAGGGCGGCGGTGAGGGCATCCCGCCAGCTCCGGTCGGGCAGGGCGCCCCGGCGGCGGGTCGCCAGCACCATCGTCATGGCGAGCGGGAGAGAGAGCGCGAGGAGGGCCGCGAAGTGGTTGCGGTTGACGTAGGTCCCCGTGACGCTCTCCCTGTAGTGCTCCTTCTCGTGGCCCCATACCTCGTCGGAGCCGATACGGGCCTGGACGAGCCCGTAGACGGAGCAGAAGACCGCCGCCAGCACGATCACGGCCACGACAAAGACCGCCTCCCGCCTCCGGCGCACCGCGGTCGCCAGCGCCGCGAGGACCGCCAGCGATGCCGCGAGCCCGCAGAGCGCTCCGCGCGTCCGGCCAGGGGCGAGGCTCGCCGTCGCGAGGTCCGATCCCACCTCCTCCGAAGGGAGGACCGCTCGCGCCGAGGCGTGAATCTCGCCCGCTGCCGGGGAAAGGGTCGAGAGAACCGAAAGAGGGAGGGGCAGGAGCTGCAGTCCGGACCACCCGAGGAGGAAGAGTCCTCCTGCCACGGCCAGGGCGCGCGGCCAGGGCCGGGGCTGCCGAGCCGCTGGCCGGCCGGTGTCCCCTCGCTTCTTCCGCGACCTCCGCCGCCGGCTCGCGGGCCGGTCCGAGGGCGCCAGGATCGCGAACGGCCAGAGCGCGAGGACGACCGCGCCCGCAATCCCCAGGAGCGACGCGTACGGCGGGTGGACGGCGCCGTAGGCGAGCGGGGGCCAGAACACGGTGAGCGAGGCTGCCAGCAGCGGGACGCGCCGGAGCGCTCTGGCCGGGGAACCGAACAGGACCCGCAGGTCGTCGCGGATCAACTGGGGGACGGACCCTGCCCCGCCTCGACCTTCCGGGATCCGGTCTTCTCGGAGACGCTTCCCGCCTTCTCGCCCTCCTCCACGTAGTAGCGGCGGTAGTACTTGTAGTACTCGGGGTAGTAGTACCCGTAGTACTTCGCCTTGTTCGGAGCGGCGCTGTTCAGGATGACGCCGAACAGGTGAGCGCCGATCTTGTCGATCTGGTCCCGGCCGAGGAGGGCGATCTTGCGTCGCGTCTTGGCGGCGGACACGATCTGGATCACCCCGTCCACCTGGCTCCCCAGGAGGAGCGCGTCGCTCACGGCCCCCATGGGGGGGGTGTCGAGGACCGCGAAATCGTAGTCCTTCTTCGCCCGGAGGAGGAAGTCCAGCATCGCCGGGCTCCCGAGGAGCTCGTACGGGTTGGGCGGCAAGGGACCGCAGGTCACCACGTCGAGGTTCTTGATCGAGGTCGGCCGCACGACTTCCTCGAACGGGTTCGCCCCGACGAGGAAGTTGGTCAAGCCGACGTCGTGGTCGATCGACAGGGACTTGTGGATGCGCGGTCGCCGGAGGTCGGCGTCGACCAGGAGAACGCGGCTTCCGCTGTGCGCCAGCGTGATCGACAGGTTCACTGCGTTGGTCGTCTTCCCTTCCATCGGCCCGGCACTCGTCACCACCATCGCGGCTGGCCCGCCCTTCCCGTTCTTTCGGCTGATGGCGGAGAGAAGCCCGGTCCGCACGCCCCGGTAGGCCTCGGCGGTGGTGGACTTGAGTTCCCGGTGCGTGATCGTGTCCTTGGCCTCGGGCCGGTCCTTGTCCCCGCGGATGTAGGGGACAAAACCGAGGAGGGGCGCCCCGATGTACTTCTCCACGTCCTCGCGGGTCTTCAGGGTGTCGTCGAGATACTCGAAGAAGAAGGCGAGGCCGATCCCCAGGGCGAGCCCCAGGATGATGGAGAAGACGAAGCTCATGCCGAGCGTGGTCAGGATCGGAACCGTGGGGACCCTCGCCGGCAGGATGACCTTCACGGCCTCGTGCTGCACCCGGCTGTCCTTGGTAGCCTGGTCGAGCAATGCCTGGTGCTTGGCCAGCTCCGTCTCCAGCACGGCCAGGTCGTCGTTCAGCTTGCGGAACCCGTTTAGCTTCCCGTTGTACTCCCGCCACTTCCCCTTCTCGACCTCGAGGTGGGACCGCATCTCCTCGATCTTCTTCTTGAGGTCCGCGTACTCCTCGGAGACGCCCTGGACGAGCTCCGCCACGAGCGCCTCCTGCCGAGAGCGGTTGTCGGCCAGGGCTCCCTCGGCGGCCACGACATCGCGGTGCCCTTCTTGCAGCCCTCGCTCTTTCAGCCTGGAGAGCTCTCGTACGAGGGTGATCTCCTCCTCCTTCATGATCTCGAGTTCCCGGCTCTCCCGGACGGCCTTGAGGGTCCTCCGCTTCGCCGGATCGTCCTTCGCCGCCATCGCATTCTCGTTCTGCGACTTGGCCTCGATGAGAGCGACCTCCGAGCGCGCGATCTCCTGCTCGTAATAGTCGATCACCGTGCGGATCGTGGTATCGGGATCCTCGAACCGGATCTCCTGGTGCTCGTTCCGGTACTTCTGGACGGCGAGCCGGGCTTCCTTCGCGGCGTCCTCCTTCGCGGGAAGCTCGGCTTCCAGGGCCAGACGGATCTTCCCGACCCTGCCCTGGAGCCGCTCCTCGCTCCAGGTGCAGTACTCCTCCATCGTAGCGTTCACGATCTTGGTGAGCTTCTCGGGATTCGAGCCAGACAGGCCGAGCGAGACGAGGCTGGTCCCGCCCACCTCGTGGACCTCCAGAATGGCCGCGAGCGTTCCGGCGGCCATGGCCGGATTCGACGTCTCAAGCTCCAGCATCGTGTCGGGGTCGAGCTTCGCCACGACGCGCTCGGCGAGCACGGGCGACTTCATGAGTTCGAGGTGAGTCCGGAACTCCTTGGCACGCTCGAGGCGGGCGAGACCTGGTTCGGATATTTCGACGCTCTGGGGCAGGACCCCCCGGATTTCCATCCTCCCCGCCGTTTGGTAGCGATCGGGCTGGTTCTGCGACGACATCCAGACGGTGAAGGCGACGACCAGGATGGAGAGGATGACGACCCAAAGGTGCTTCAGGACGATCCGCAGGTAGTCGCGGACGTGCATCTCGAAGCCGCGGAGCGCCATCAGAAGCCGAGCTCGTCAGTTTCCACGACGATCTCGTCCCCGGGATAGAGGGGGAGATCGGGCTTCTCGTCGTCGAGAATGTCGTCGAAGTCGACACGATAGGAATTCACCGCGCCGTCCGGGGTGCGCCGCCGCAGGATCACGTCGCTGTCGGCGAACCTCGCCAGGCCCTTCGCCTTCTCCTCGATGGCCCAGCGGAGGGTGGACTTCGTCCCCTCGAAGGGGAACTCCCCTGGGTTCTCTACCTCCCCGCGCACCCGGATCGGCGCCGCCTGGGGAACATCGATCACGTCGCCAGGCTCCAGGTAGAACTTCTCACCCCTCTGCTCCAACTCGAACCACGACAGGACGAAGGTCTTCACGCCCCTCCTCACCGCGATCTTCTCCACGTCGGCCCCCGGGAGGGGCCGCCCGATCGTGCAGAGGAGGACCTGGAGGGAGCGCCGCTCCGTGTCCGGCAGCGTCGCCGTGCCGGTGTTCTTGAGCGCGCCGGAGAGCGTGACGTGCCGCGTCCGGTACTCGTTGACGAAGATGTCAATCTGGGGCGAGGCGAGGACCTTCTTCTCGACGAGGCCGTTCGCGTACGACTCGGCGATTTCGCGGAGCGTCTTTCCTGAGACCTGTGTTCGGCCGATGTAGTTGAGGACGATGAACCCCGTGAGGGGCACGGTGTAGTCGCCGCTCAGGTCCTCGACGAGCTTCCCGTCCACGCCCTTGACCTCGATCCGGAGCGCGTCCCCCGGCCCGACGACGTAGTCCATGGGGTCGAGCGGGTCGTCGGGTGTCACGCGCTCGAAGAGGCGCTCGTCCACCGGGGTCGGCCCCTTCAGGAGCTCTTCCCGCACTCCGTTCTCGGCCGGGATGATCCCGTCGCTCGTGGCGCAGCCGACGGCGAGGAGAACCGAGAAGGTCGAGAGACAGAGAGTCTTCATGTCGATCCGCGAGCTAGAAAGTTAGGTTCATTCCAAGAGTGACTCTATTGTTGTAGAAGTCCGCGCTGGGGACCTCGGAGTCGTTCAGGCGGAACTGGTATTCCAGGTCGAGAAACATCCAGTCGGTGAGCCGGTATTCCATCTTGGCGCTTGCGGTGTACTGCGTGCTGTCGCCCCCCCTGGACGGTTCCTGGCGCTGGACCTCTCCCTGGAGGGTCCCGGAAATCTTGGACGTGAACTGGTGCGTGAACCTCAGCCGGCCGATCGAGGTGACCTTGAAGTTCGAGCCCGATGCGAGCTGGACGGTGCGGCTGAGGTCGACCCGCGCCTGGGTCGCGGGGCCGATCTCGTATGTGAGGCTTCCGCGGCCCACGAAGTCGTCCGCGTCCGAGTCGTCCTCGTTCGATCCGCCGCCCAGGTTCGTCCTCCGGTGGTAGCCGGCCAGGAACGAGAACGAAAGCCGGCGCGAGAACTGTCCTTCCGCGCCCCCCAGGAACTCGAGGAATTCGGAGTCATTGAGCTCGTCCTCGAAGAAGCGGCTCTGGCCGTAGCGGGACTCGGAAACGAGGTCGATCCTCTGCGTGATGGCGTGCTTCGCCTCCAGACCGATGTCCAGCGTGAGCGAGTCGATCCGCTCGAAGTCGTGATTCAAAGCCTCCTGGTAGTCGAGGTTGTGAACCAGGGCGACCTGGGTCTTCTTCGAGATCTCGTAGCCACCCTTGGCGCTGTAGCGCTCGACCAAGCGGGCGACCCGCTCCGTCTCGAAGAGGTCGTCGAGCGGCTGGGTGTCCGCCTTGAGGTCGTTATTGAAGTCGAAGAAGAGCCGGCTCCCTCGCCGCCCGCCGACCTCGCTCTCGAAGTCGAGGAGATCCGCGATCTGAACGTCGAACTGGAAGTCCCCCTCCAGCCCCGTGGTCGACTCTTCCGGGTTCAGGATGTAGCGCCGGTACTGGGCGATGTAGCGGGCGTCGATCTGGACGACCTTGAAACCGAACCCCACGCCGATCCCTGGACGCGTGTTGAAGATGAGATCCGCGACTCGACCTTCTCCCTCGCCTGAGTCGTTGAGGAAGATGTTGTCATCGAAAGTCGCCTCCTCGCGAAACGAGGGGTGGATCGTGACGCGTCCGATCTCGATCCCCCGGAGCCCTTCGATGAAGGGAGAGGTCACGGAGACCCTCGCTCGGTCTTTTTCCACCTCCTGGGCGTGGAGGAGGGAGACTCCGTGTGGCAAGATCACGAGAAGTCCTATGCAGACGCCACTTACGGCATGCCGTCCCGTACGCCGGAGCGCGGGGCGCCACCCTCTGCCGCGCGGGAAGATCAGTCGCATCAACCTCAGGCCGAACCTTCTCAAACTGCATGCGAAGTTCGAGCGAATACGCAAGATCTTATCCCTTGCGACGTTGGAGGGCAAGTCCCGCACGTCCGTGCCGCTGGGAACCACCCCGCACAAGGCATGCCGGTCGCTCGCAAAGGCTCTCAAGAGGCCGTACCTCCAGGACTTGAAGCGTACACCCCTTCGGACCGCCCGAGGCCGACGAAACGAATCGTCCGGCGTTCCGCGACAGAATGAACCGGATCGTGTCGCTTCCCGGCAACAGTCCGTCCCGGCGTACGGGCATTGCATCGCCCGATCCAACGGATAGGGTGGGAGAGGAATCGACCCCCGGCACCCGCATGGAATCGCCCCATGGCTCCCGACACTCTCAACGGCACGCTCGCTGAGTCCTTCCGCCGCCACGCCGACCGGACGGCCTTTCTGCGCAAGATCGCGGGCCGGTACGAACCGATCTCCTACGCCCAGGCGGACCAGACCGTGCGGCGGCTGGCCTCGAGCCTCCTCGACCTGGGGACCCAACCCGGCGACCGGGTGGCGATCCTGTCCGGCAACTCACCCGAATGGGTCTACGCGGACCTCGCGGCACTCGCGATCGGGGCGAGCACAGTCCCCATCTACCCGACCCTCAACCCCGGACAAGTCCGGTACATCTTGTCCGATTCCGAGTCACGCGTGGTGTTCGTCTCGCACCGGGCCCAGATGGAGAAGGTCGAACAGGTCCGCGGCGAGCTCCCCCGCCTCGAGAACGTCGTCGTCTTCGACCCTAAGGACATCCCGGATTCGGTCCTCTCGCTCGCCGACCTCCTTGAGAAGAGGCCCGGGCCGGGCCCCGAAGCGGTCGCGCTTCGGATCCGGGCGGTCGGCCCCGACGACCTGGCGAGCCTCATCTACACCTCGGGAACGACGGGCGAGCCCAAAGGCGTGATGCTCACTCACCGCGCCTTCTCCACCAACGCCCTCACGGCGGCGACCCTCTTCGACATCGGCCCAGGGGACGTGGCGCTTTCCTTCCTCCCCCTTTCCCACGTCTTCGAGCGCACGGCGGGCTATTACGCGATGCTCGCCCGAGGAGTCACGATCGCCTACGCGGAGAGCGTGGACACGGTTCCCCAGAACCTCCTCGAGATCCGGCCGACGGTCATGCTCTCGGTGCCGCGCCTCTACGAGAAGATGTACGAGCGGGTCCGCGAAAAGCTCGACGGAGGCTCCGGCCTCGCCCGGCTCCTCTTCCGCCGAGCGACGACCGTGGGTCGCGCGGTGAACGAAGCGCTGGACGCGGGCCGGCGCCCCGGCCCGCTGCTCGCGCTGCGACATGCTCTCGCCGACCGGCTCGTCTGCAAGAAGATCCGGGAGCGGACCGGGGGGCGGCTCCGGTACACCTTCTCGGGCGGCGCGCCGCTCGAGCCCCGAATCGCCAGGTTCTTCCGGGACGTGGGCCTGGTCATCCTGGAGGGGTACGGCCTCACCGAGGCCGCCCCGATCGTCGCCGCCAACACGCCCCGCGCGTACCGCCTGGGAACGGTCGGCAAGCCGATCCCGGGCGTCGAGGTCCGGCTCGCCGAGGACGGAGAGATCCTCGTGCGTGGCCCGAACGTCATGAAGGGCTACTTCCGGAACGCGCGGGCGACGGCCGAGGCGCTTGACCCGGATGGCTGGCTCCACACCGGGGATGTGGGGGAGTTCGACGGCGACGGGTTCCTCTCGATCACGGACCGGAAGAAGGACCTCTTCAAGACCTCAGGCGGGAAATACGTCGCGCCCCAGCAGATAGAGAACCTCCTCAAGGTCCACCCCCTGGTGAGCCAGGCGGTGGCGATCGGGGAGCGGAGGAAGTACGTGA
This sequence comes from Planctomycetota bacterium, assembly GCA_016209595.1. GTDB lineage: Bacteria > Planctomycetota > JACQVV01 > JACQVV01 > JACQVV01 > JACQVV01. The sequence goes on along the minus strand of JACQVV010000576.1, from coordinate 4,440 downwards.
GCGTCCTCCTGGTTCCGAACTTCGCGCGCCTGGAGAGCGAGGCGACCCGGCGCGGGCTCGCGTTTCGCACGCACGAAGAGCTCCTCGCCTTGCCTGGGGTCCGGGAGATCTACGAAGGGGTCCTCGCCACACTCTCCCGGGAGCTCGCGAGGTTCGAGACGCCCAAGAAGTTCGCCCTCCTCCCGGAGGAGCTCACCCAGGAGAACGGAGAGCTCACCCCGACCCTCAAGGTAAAGCGCAAGGTCGTGGAGGAAAAATACCGGGCGGCGATCGAGGGGATGTACGCAGGGGCGTAAGGGGCCTCCGCAAAACAAACTCTACACTCGTCCTCGCACTCGTACTCGTTCTCGTACTCGGCGTCGTACTCGTACACGTGCTCGTTGTCGTACTCGGAATCGAAATTGGCGCCCGCTTGGCCGCAACATTCCGGGTTCGAGTCCGCGCCCGAGTACGAGAACGAACCCGAGGACGAGTGCGAGTGCGAGTGCGAGTTCGGAAGGCGGACCGACTCCGAATCGCGGTTTTTCATTTAGAGAGTACCCTACTTCTTCTTCCTTCCCGACAATCCGCGGAGTTTCCTGTCGCCTGCCTTCGTATCGCCCGGCTTCGAGGGCTTAGGTTCGGACCTCCCCTTCCCCTTCGCGGGGGCCTCCTTCGCGGGGGCCTCCTTGCTCTTCGCGGACGGCCGCGCGGGCTTCTCCTTCCCCGCGCCCGCATCCTTGCCGGCACCTTTTCCGGCCCGGGCGCGGCGGCGCGCTGTCGTGCCGCCCGTCTTCTCCTCGCTCTTGTTCTTCCTGCCGAAGAGGCCTCCCAGGAGGCCTTTCTTCTTGCCTGCCCCCAGCGCGCGGCGGCGGGCAGAGGTCGTGGGGCGTGCCGGTCGCCCCTCTTCCTCCGGCTCCGCCTCCTCCGCTGCTTCCTCGTCCTCCTCGACTGGCTTCTCCTCGGGCTTGTCTTTCGCCGATCTGCCGGGGTCCTTCTTCGACGATCCCGGCACGATCGGACCCTTCTTCTTGACCGGCCCGGGCTCGTCTTCGTCTTCGCCGGCGGACTCCTCGAAGAGGCTGTCGTCCTCCTCGAAGAGTTCCTCGTCATCGATATCGATCGGGAGGTCGCGGATCTCCCGCGATCCGACCTCCCCGTCTACGGCCTCGCCCTCGGATCCTTCCAGTTCGGAGTCGAGATCCGAGTCGTCGGCATCGCCGTCTACGTAGTCGTCGTCCTCCTCCTCCTCCAAGGAGGGAGGGACTTTCCGCTCTCCTTTCAGGTCCACTGCACCGCTGTCGTCTTCGATCACCGAATCCTCCTCGAGGTCCTCGCCACCCTCGTCCCGGACCTTCGGGGCGGTCCGTCCCGCCGAGCGGGAGGACGGGCGAGCCGCGCCCCTCGCCGGCGTCGGCGCTCCGGCCCCTCCGCTCGCCCTGCTCGCGCCATCCATGGCGCTCGCCTCGGGCTCGCTTCGGGCCGGCCCGCGCCTCGGGCCACCTGCACCGTCTGGCCCTTCGGCGCGGGCGTTCGCCGCACCTCCTGTGCGGCTCACCCCTGGCCTCCGCGCCTCCCCAGGGGGCTTCGCCCCCTCGCCCCCGCGCGAGCTCGGCGATGATCGTCGCTCCGGCCCTCCCTGGCCTCCGCTCTTCCCGGAGGGGGCTTCGCCCCCTCCAGCTCCCCCGGCGCCATCCTGGCGCCCCCTCCCCCTCGCCGTCGCCGCACGCGGGGCACCGCCCTTCGCCCCACGAACAGGAGACTCCTCCTCGGACTCTTCTTCCTCTCGATCGTCTTCGCCCGACTCAGACTCGTCCCGGGCATCTTCCGCGCCGACCGCTTCAGAGGCAGCCTCGGAGTCCTCCCAGATGTCGTCGAGGTCGTCGTCCGAATCATCCTCCAGGAGAGCGTCCACCGAGTCCTCGAAGGCCTCGTCCTCCGCTTCTTCCTCATCGCGCGCATCCGCCGCGACGAGCACCTCCGAAGACTCGCCTTTCGCCCCCTCCTTCTCGTCCCCGGCCTCTTCCTCCGGCTCTTCCTCCGGCTCTTCCTCGTCTGCTGGTTCGTCTTCGTCCCTCGGCTCTTCGTGGACTGCGGGAGCCGGGGCCGGTGCCTCGGGAAGATCCTCCTCGCTTTCGTCCACCGGGGTCTTTTCTTTCTTGTCCGGGGTCGCGCATGCGCGCTCCGGTTCGACCACGGTGACGACCGTGGCCGACTCGTCGTCCGCGGCAGCCGCTTCAGCCGCGTCGATCTCCCCCCCGGGGAATAGATCGGCCCGGCTTTCGAAACCGGGGAGAAGCTTTTCCGAGAGGCTTGGAATGGCAATCTCGATCTGGTAGGTCGTGAGGAAGCCCCTGTCCACCAGGATCTTGCGCAACCGGACATAGTCGCCATCCCGCTCCCGCTTGGCCTGCTCCAGGAGGCACTCGTTCACCCGGCTCACCGGGACGAGCCCCCTCTTCACCAGGAGCCGGGCGAGCTTCACATCCTTTCTCATCTTTTCGATGGCGGGGTGTTTCCTCTCCAGCGCTTTGTTCCGTTCACGAACGAGGAGATCGAGCTTGTTGAGGGAGAGAATCCCCTTGTCGAGAAGATGTCGCCCGAGGTCGTGCGCCCCCGGCTTCTTCTTGAGGTCCTCGAGGCTCTGGTTGATCTTCTCCCGGCTCACGATCCCGTTCTTGACGATCATCTTGGACAGGAGCTTGTTAGCCAGGTGCTGCGGGTGGTCGAGGACGAGATCCTCCGCCATCGCGGCGGAGCTCCTTCCCCTGGGGATGCGGTTCGAGCAGCTGGGACAGGCGAACTCGTGCCTTTTCTCGAACTCCTCGTTGGGGACCTCGAAGCGCTTCCGGCAACGCGGGCAGTAGATGCGGGTTAGCGAGAGCGCCTGCACGAACTTCCCGACCTGGTACTTGGAGAGATACCCCCGCTCGACGAGAAGCTCGGGGAGCGAAACGACCAGCGCCCGCTTCATGAGTTCCTTCTGGCGGGCGAGACAGGCGTCCAGGTCGTTCTTCCGGACGAGGTTATGTCTTTCGACGAGCTCCCGGAACGCTGTTTCCTCTTCCCGCTGCAGGACTCGGGTCATCCGTCTTCCCCTCGACGTCTACCAAGGAAGCCATGTCAATACCAGAACTCAAGGTCCAGATCAACGCCCTCCGCCGCCTCCGTCTCCTTGACGGACCCCAGGGACGAGAGGAGAATCGCACCCAGCGTCTAGCTCGTTCGAAGGAGTGATGGATGAACCTCTTGCGTCGGCTCATCGCCTCGATCGCTGCCCGGGCCAAGAGGGGGTCCGCTCTCGCCAAGGGGCTCCTCGTCACCGGAATCCTGGGCCTCGCACTCCCCCTCGTCCTCTTCCTGCTTTCCCCGGACGAGTACGCCCCGGAGGAGGCCAAGGAGCACGTCGGAACCGCCCTGAAGAAGGTGAGCCGGATCAAGGAGAGCTATCAGTCGGTCGAGAACACGCTCGAGGAGGCGGCGAGCAAGTCGGACAAGCCGCTGGAGTCCCTCTCCGAGGACGAGGTGCGGGCCGTCCTCCAGGTTACGGGTCAGGGGAAATCCAAGTGGAGCTACTTTGTGAGCTTCGACTTCCTGGCCGCGGGACTCGCATGCGCTTTCTTCTTCCTGCTGGGCATGCACCTCGAACACTCGCGATTCGGCCCGCGCCGCAAGGCCAAGGAAGCGGACGCGGAACCTGTCCCGGTGGAATGAGTCGGTCATAGCGCGGCAGAGCCGCAACCAAATCGGCGCGGCCCGACCGACTCAGCCACAGAGGACACCGAGGACGAACCCGGACTGGTTCGCCTCTCTGTGATCTCTGTGACCTCTGTGGCTTTCTGGTGGGGGTCCCACTGGCCGCCGAATCTTCGCGCGGCGCGACGATTCTCGGAAGTAGTAGATCAGTCGGCATCCCGGCAGCAGCGGAACCCGTTGGAGCGCAGGCGCGAGGTGGGGTAGTCCTTGAATCTCTTCTCCGACCGCGTGTTCGTCCCCGGGAAATACCAGCAGCCGCCCTTGAGTACCCGATAGGACTCACCGTCATCGCCCTGGCTCTCTGTCAGGGTCCATTCCAGCGCGTTCCCCGCCATGTCGAGGCAGCCGTACGGGCTCGCCCCTTGCTCATGGGCGCCGGTCGCGACCGGACCCCGGCTCCCGGATTCGAGCGTATTCGCCTTCCCTGCCTCGAACTCGTTCCCCCAGGGGTAGAGCCTGCCGTCGGTCCCCCGGGCCGCCTTTTCCCACTCCTCCTCGGTGGGAAGCCGCTTCCCCGCCCATTCCGCGTACTGGCGGGCGTCGTACCAGGAGACGCCTGTCACCGGGTGGTTCCCTTCGTCCTCGGGGAATTCGTTCCCCGACCATCCCGGCGGGGGCGGGTGCCCCGTCTCGGCCACGAACCGCCTGTACTCCGCGTTGGTGACCTCGCAGCGGTCGATGAGGAATGCGTCGACGTACACCTTG
>JACQVV010000575.1 GCA_016209595.1 Planctomycetota bacterium | reverse complement strand
GTCGGGTCGTTGGCAAGGAGCCAGCGCAGGGCGGGGACGCGCGCCTCGACGTCGAGCGAGACGACGAGGCCGTCGGCGGCGATCGCGGCACCCTCCGGCACCTCGGTGCCGAGGTCGTGCCAGAGGTCCACCGCCGCCCCCGGGAACGCCGCGAGGTGCAGGCGATTCGAGAGCCGGTCCGCTCGGTTCGCCAGGAGCCAGCGGGCCCGCGCATCGACGCGCTCGATGTCCGCGCATTGCTCGGTGCGGTCGTTCCAGGCGTCCATCGCGTAGTCGACCGGGGTCGCCGTGCGGAAGTGGCTGTTCGACCTGCGGTGGCGGTCGTTCGCATAGAGCCAGCGGAGCGTCCGCGCGTCGTCCGTGTAGACCCGGTCGAGGACTTCGATCCGGTCGTACCAGGCATCCCGGCAGGCGACGCCCGGCGCGGCCGTGCCGAAGCGGCTGTTCGTCAGCCGGAGGGGATCGTTCACGATCAGCCAGCAGATGTCGTAGAGCGTCTCCACACGGGGCCGCTCGAGGACCTCGGACCGATGGACCTCGCCGAGCCGCCCGCGGTCGTAGGTCTCGAGGTACCGGCAGTCGAGGAAGATCGGCTTCGCCTTCGCGCACGCCGGCGTGTAGCGCGGAAGCACCCGCGCGAGCTTCTCGACCACCGACCGCGCGAGGCACTCTCCGCACGGGATCTCGAAGTAGACGCCGAACCGGCCGCAGGCGTAGTCGGCGCCCGCGCTGCCGTCGATGACGTAGGCGGTCGGGTCGCGCGGCAGCCCGAGCCGCTCCTTCACCTCGGGGCGGAAGTCCGCCGACGTCCGGTCGAGCCGGTTCGCCACGAGGAGGTTGTCGCACCACTCGTCGACTTCGACGGGGAATCCGGTGATGCTCCGCGCCTTGGCCGCGATGCCGAAGATCGTCCCCTTGAGCTTGTAGACCTCGACCTCGCGCTTGATCTCTTCGCGCTGTTGCGGGATCGGGAGTTCGCGGTTGAGCTCCAGCCCGACGAGCGCGGCGATGAACGGGAGGTAGTGGCCGCAGGTCTCGTCGACGTCCAGGAGGTGCGGAAGGCAGTCGATGAGCCCCTTGGCGACGTCGAGCTCGGTGCCGAAGATCTTGAGGAAGCGCGCGAGCTGCCCCTTCTTCGTGACGCCGTCCTCGTGGAGGTTGAAGACCTCGCGCGTCGCGGCGTCGGTGCGCCGCTCGAGGGCGACACGGCCCGCGCCTCCCTTCTCGAGCTTCTTGTCCGCGATGAGGTAGACCTCGGGAAGGAGCGCCATGAGCTTCCCGGGGAAGAAGCCGCTCTTGAGTGGGACGATCTCGGCTCGTGCGCGCGGGAGGCTGACCCACTCCTCGGTGTCGCGACGGAGCGAGAAGACGGCGTAGTAGGTGCAGCGGCACTCGAGGAGATCGAGGTCCGCGAGGCGGCCGTCGCCGGGCGGCCCGGCGTACAGCACCTTCCCGTCCTCCGGGCCCGCGGGGTAGTCGTGCAGGCGCCGCACGAGACGGACCTCGAGGACCTCGGCCGGCGTCTCGGGGGCGCGCCACGAGACGATGACCTGCGGCCCCTCGTAGCCGCGACGGACCCGGAGGTCGCGGACGACGAACCGCTCCAGGCCCGCGCGCTCCGCGGCGGGATCGGAGTAGTTCGAGTAGAGGTTCGGCGTCAGCCGCGGGTCACATCCGGGCATCGTCCGATCTCGCGAGGTAACGCTCGATCTTGTCCTCCTTGACCTGCTCTGCTTCGGACACGAGCGCCGCGAGGAGCTGCTCCACTTCCACCCGGCGCCCATCCGGGAACTCGAGCGCGACCATCGCCTCCTTCAGGCCGTCGGCGTGCCGGCGCAGGGTCTCGAAGTTGGCGTGCCAGCGGTGGGCGAATCGCTGGCGCTTGAGCTCGGCGCGCGTGAGCGGCCGGGCGCCCGACTGGCCGAGCCCGATGGCGGTGACGACCGGGCCGATCCCCTCCATGCGGCCCGACCGGCACTGTGGGCAGACGATCGCGGGACCGCCGGTGGGAAGCTCGCTCTCGCGCCCGCAGTCGAGGCAGCGGAACCGCCCGTGCGGCACGGCCGCCGGGACGGGCTCCAGGATGAGCGCGCTCTCTTCCCGTCGGACGCGCATGCCGAGGTCGCGGTCCACCGGGTCCTGGCAGAGCCTCCCGCACCCGGGGCACTTGGCAGCGATCGCCTCCTTCCCGTTCCGGTAGGCGGCGAAGCGGGTCAGGCACCGGGTGCAGGAGAACTCCAACCGCATGGCTCACTCCTACGCGAGGTTCCGGATCGCCACGGGCTGACCCGGGCTGTCCACGGTCACCGGGCTCGTGGGAACGTCCCACAGGTTCGAGCCGATCTTCGAGACCACGGCGTAGGAGTACGT
>JACQVV010000049.1 GCA_016209595.1 Planctomycetota bacterium | reverse complement strand
GGAGGACTTCCTCTTCTCCTGCCGGACCTACGAAGAGTTCAAAGACCGCTCCGAGCAGGCCTTCATCCAGCGGAAGCTCGAGGAGAACGGCTGGAACGTCTCGCGCACCGCCGAGGAGCTCGGCATGCAGCGCTCGAACCTCCACAAGAAGATCGCCAAGTACGGACTCAAGAAGCGCGATCAGTAGTTGCCGTGACCCTGCACCTCCTGAAGCAAACCGACCCGGCATGGTAGATTGAGTCAGGAGGAACAGAACGATGGCGACGAAGAGCGCGGCGAAGGAGGAGCGGCAGGCGGATCGGCCTCCCGTGCTTCCTCCCCTCGAAAACGGCGATCGCCTGAGCCGGGCCGAGTTCGAGCGGCGCTACGAGGCGATGCCCAACCTCAAGAAAGCCGAGCTCATCGAAGGAGTCGTCCACGTGGGGTCACCCGTGAAACACGAAGGACACAGCCGGGAGCACTCACAGGTCGTCACCTGGCTGGGCGTATACGTTGCCTACACCCCGGGTGTCGACGGGGGCGCCGAGTCCTCGCTTCGCATGGACCTCGACAGCGAGCCGCAGCCCGACGCCCTTCTACGGATAGGGCGGACCGCTGGCGGTCAATCCGGGATCGACCCCGAGGGGTACATCGAGGGCGCGCCCGAGCTCATCGCGGAAGTGGCGGCGACGAGCGCGAGCTACGACCTCGGCACCAAGCTCCGAGTCTATCGCCGCCACGGCGTCCGCGAGTACATCGTCTGGCGTGTCCTCGACGGAGAGATCGACTGGTTCGTTCTCCGCGACGGGGAATACCGGCCGTTCCCCCCGGATGCGCAGGGCATCCGGAAGAGCGAGACGTTTCCCGGCCTCTGGCTCGACGCGGGCGCGCTCCTCGCCGGGGACATGGCCACGGTGCTTGCGGTCCTCAGACAGGGCCTCGATAGCCCCGAACACGCCGCCTTCGTAGCGCGCCTGATACCGGTCCCGGGCGCCTGACCCCTGGCCCCTGAATGGGCGCCGGACGGATCGAGTTCTCCTGCGAGTGCGGCGAGCGTCTGGCCGCGCCGGCCGGCGAGAGCGTTCGCTGCCCGCGCCGCGGCCGGGCGGTACGTCCACATCCGGGGTCGCGCGTGCGCGCTCCGGCCGCAAGCGAGCCCACGGAGGTTCTTGCGACGGAGGCTGCCCCCGTCGTCGTATCAAGAAACCGGGACCGGCTCGCCCCACGACTTCAGGACGAAAGGGACCTGGGCGAGACCTGGCTCGCCCGCGCCCGACTCCTCGCTTGGTTCGACCCCGGTTTCGCTACCGGCGACCTCGCGCGCCTCCTGCCGCGAACGCCGAGGCGCTCGGCGCCATGGACGCCCCCGACCGCTCGCGCGTCGAGGCGGCTTTCACGGCCAGGAAAGAGAAGCACCCGGGAAAGGATCCGCCTGCCCTTCCCTGGCGCGCACCACACGCTTTCCCGCGTCCGACGGGTATCATGACCGAGAAGACGCTCGACCATGGGAAGCAAAGCGAAGATCGCCGAAGGCCCCCGGCTCTTCATACGCCGGTCGCGGGCGGACGACGCGCCCCTTCTCTCCTCCTGGCTGGAGGACCCCGAGGTCCGATCGTACTACGGGTTCGGAGGGGCGCCCGCCGCAGGGGAGAAAAGCCAGGGCCCCGGCGGCACGTTTCTCATCGTCGCGAAGGACGGCGACCACCCCATCGGTTTCATCGACCTCGAGTGTCTCGGGTTCCGCTACGACATCACGATCGCGATCGGCGACGGTTCGTATCGCGGCAAGGGCCTCGGAGAGGAAGCGATGACCCTCGCCATCGAGTACGCCTTCCGCGAGCTCGACTGGAACCACCTCGGCCTCCAGGTGTTCGGTCACAACGAACGCGCGATCCGGTTGTATCGGCGCCTCGGGTTTCGGACCCGGCGCCGGATGAAGGACCGGATCCTCTTCGAGGGAAAGAGGTACGACTGGCTCTTCATGGTCCTCGCGCGCGACCGATGGGACGCGCGCAATGCGGCGGACCCCGATCCCGAAGGCGCCGGCAAGGAGTGACCGGTCGCGGCGGTTCGCCGCCGCGACCGAGCCTTCACTTTCCTTGCGACCTCATGAGTCCTTTCGCTCCCATCGAAAGAGACTTTCATGCGCGCGGGGGGAGCTGGCGAGACGGACCGCGGGATCCCTTCTCATGGAACGACTTGCGCGCGAAGCGGCCGCCGAGGATTCCCTGGCCGGTCTTTTGCGGCATCGACGAGGGGGACCCTGTTTGCGGGGAACGCCAGGCGGGACACCGTTCGCGGGGAAGGCACATGAGCGACATCGCCGTACAGGCAGAGAACATCCACAAGAGCTACTTCCTCGGCCGGAGCGCCGTGGCCGCCCTCCGGGGGGTCGACCTCGTCATCCGCCGCGGCGAGTTCGCCGCCCTGATGGGGCCGAGCGGTTGCGGGAAGACGACGCTCCTCAATCTGATCGGGGCGATCGACCTCCCGTCGCGCGGCAACCTCTACGTCGATGACGTCGATCTCCTCGTCCTCTCCGACGACCGCCTGGCCGAGATGAGGCGGGACCGCATCGGCTTCGTCTTCCAGTTCTACAACCTGATCCCGACGCTCTCCGCGTGCGAGAACGTCGAACTCCCGATGCAGTTCGCGGCGAGGGGGAAGAAGGAGCGCCGCGATCGGGCCCTGTCGCTCCTCGACCGGATGGGCCTCAAAGACCGCGCGAGCCACAAGCCGGCCGAGCTCTCCGGCGGCGAGCAGCAGCGGGTGGCGATCGCGCGAGCCCTGGCCAACAAGCCGGCCCTCGTCCTCCTCGACGAACCGACCGGCGACCTCGACCGCTCGACCGGCAAGGACATCCTCGCGCTCCTGTCGAGCCTGAACGCCGAGGAGAAGGTCACGGTGGTCGTGGCCACACACGACCCGACCGTGGCCGAGGCGAGTTCCCGCATCGTCAGCCTCTGCGACGGCAGGATCGACAGCGACTCCGTCATCCTTGAGAAGGAATGACGAGCTCCCTCCGCTACGTCCTGCGCGGCCTCCTTCGCCGCCGGACGCGCACGGTCATGGGCGTCCTCGGGATCTTCCTCACGGCGAGTTTCCTCACCACGATCCAGATCGGGCTGGATTCGGTCAGCCTCTCCTACATCGACCTGGTGGCGCTCCAGGCCGGCAAGGCGGACATCAAGATCACCGCCGGGGAAGGGAACGCCTTTCGCCCCGAACCGTTCGATCCCGGCCCGGTCCTTGAGGAGCTCGGGGACCATCCCCTACTCGCGGGCCTCTCGCCGCGGCTCCTCGGGTTCGTGAGGGTCGAGTCGGCGAAGTCGGTGCGGTTCGCCTATCTCGTCGGCATCGACCCCGACCGGGAGCGCGAGCTCGGGATCCTCGGCTTCGCTCCCGAGCCAAAGCTCGGTCCGGACGCCTGCGCGGTTTCGCGGTCTCTCGCCGCGGCGCTCGATGCGTCGCCGGACGCCCGCCTGGAGCTCTCGTCCCTCGATGGCGGCGCCCCGGCGGCCTTCCGGATCCAATCGGTGATCGAGAGCCAGCTCACCTTCCAGCAGGAAGTGCGGGACTACGTCGTCCTCGACCTGGCGGCGGCGCGAGCGCTCCTGGGCGAGCCGGAGCGTGTCCACGTCCTCGCCGGCTCCTTCCGCGATCCGCGCTCCTATTACGACGCCAGGGACCTCCACGCGAGCGTCCTCGCCCTGAAGGACGCGGGGGAGGAGATCGCGGGCGACCTCGGGACCGAGTACTCGGTCGAGCTTCCCAAGGCCGCGGCCATCTCCACGTTCCAGGAAGTGAGCGCTCCGCTCCGGGCGATCTTCGGCGTCTTCGCGCTCCTCGCGCTCGTCATCACAGGGCTCCTCATCTACTCGCTCGTCTCGGTCGGAGTCGAGGAGCGCATCCGCGAGTTCGCCGTGCTGCGGACGGTGGGCGCCAAGCGCCGCTACATCTTCGGCCTGGTCCTCCTGGAGTCCTTCGTCCTCTGTCTCATGGGGGTCCTGCCGGGGGTCCTCTGCGGCACCGTCCTCGCCCGCGGGGTGCTCGCGGTCGTGGAGCTCGTCCTGGGCGCGACCGGGGCGCAGATCGAGCTCGCCTTCTCCACCACCACCCTCTGGCTCTGCCTCGGGACGGGCGCGGCCCTGTCGGTGGGGAGTTCGCTCGTCCCGGCCTTCGCCGCGGTGGCGCGGCCTATCGTCGACGCGCTCGATCCCCTGCGCGGAGGACAGCCCCCCCGCGCGGCACGCGCGGAGGGAGAGGTGAACCGTCCCCTGCTCCTGGCCGGATCGGCCCTCTCGGCCGTGAGCGTGGTCGTCTTCTTCGTCCTTCCCACCGCCTTCCTCTCCGGGAACCCGTCGCTCATCGGCGCGGTGGTGCTCGGCCTCCTCTTCTCGACGCTCCTCGGGTTCACCCTGGTGGCCGTCGGCATCCTCCCCTTCGTCGAGTCCGCGGTCATGGCCGCCGCGGGCTGGGCCTTCGGTCGCTCGCGGGATCTCGCCCGCAGGAACCTCGCCCGCCACCGGAGGCGGAACCTCACCACGTCGGTGATGTTCACGCTCTCTGTCTCCTTTGTCCTCTTCATCGCGAGCCTCGTCGCGCTCTTCAGTCGCACCTCACTCGCGGTCCTCGAGCAGAGGAACGGAGCGGACCTCCGTATCCACGCGACCGACCCCGCGGGGCTCGGCTTGGAGGCGGAGCTCGCGCGGATCGAGGGCGTCGATAGCGTCTCGAAGTCCGTCTTCCTGAAGGGCCGCACCGAAAGGGGCGTCGCCTTCGACGTCGTGGCGAGCGACGTCGTCGGGATGAAGCAACTCTGGATCGTTCCCTTCGGCGTGGATGAGGCCCTCGCGGGCACGATCTACGCCGAGCACATCGAGTTCCTCGAGGGCGGCCAGGAGGCCCTCGCCCGGATCGCCGAGGACCCCGGAACCGAACCGGGCGACGAGGCGCCTCCCATCGTCCTTTCCGCCGCGGCCGCCGAATTCCTCGACGTACACGCCGGAGACCTGGTGGAGCTCTCTTTCCTGCTCGCCGCAAGGAAGGTCGAGCAGCGCTTCCGGGTCGAAGCGATCTGCGGGCGGTTCCCGGCGTTCCCGAACTTCCGGACCAGGGTCGCGGCGGCCGTGGGCTCGGGGGCGCTCCTCTCGCGGAAGCGGTTCGAGGCGCTCTCCGAGGGCGTGCCGAAAGAAGCCTTCCAGGCAATCTACCTCGTCCGCGCCGGTCCGCAGGAGGCCGAGGTCGCCCGAACGATCCGCGACGAGTACGGGATGCGATTCGGCTTCGGCGTCGAATCGACCGCCGAGAAGCGGAAGGAGGCCGAGGTCCTCTTCTGGACGACCCAGGTCTTCTTCGGGCTCCTCCTGGGAGTCGCGGTCGCGATCGCGGTCTTCAGCCTGATCGCCTCGATGGCGACCACCGTGATCGAGAGGCGCTGGGAGATCGGGGTCCTCAAAGCCCTCGGCCTCTCGCGCGGTCAGCTCCTTCGCGTCTTCCTGGGGGAGGCCACGGTCCTCACGCTGTCGGCGGGCTTCTCGGGCGGCATGATCGGCTTCGCGCTCGCCTACCTCTTCGTGCTCCAGGCTGCGGCGCTCGCCGAGATGCCCATCGTCTTCACGATGCCCTACGTGACGTTCGTTGCCACGTTCGCGGTGAGCGCGCTCTCGGGAATCGTGGCCGCCTGGCTGCCGAGCCGGCGGATCCTCAAGAAGACCGCGGCGGAGATCCTGCGGGTCGCGAGCTGATCCCCGGGAGAACGGTAGCCAGAAGCATAGCCAGAGTCTCCAGGGAGAAGGACGTGGGCCGGCGACCGGCTATCTCGGCTCCAGAACGTAGACCTCCTGGGCCGAGAGGGTCGTCTCGCGCGGGTCGATGGAGAAGGAGGCCGCGCCGCCGCCCCGGCGGAAGACGAGCTCGACCGCGGTCTTCCCGTTGTCCCAGGCGTCACTCTGAGCCCGGCGAAGGCTCGCGACGTCGGGGACGGGCTTGCCGTCGTAGGAGAGGAGGAAGTCGTCGGCAAGGACGGCCGGAGCCGGGCTTTTCCCCGAGTCGAAAGCGATCTTGAGGTAGCGGGCGACCCGAAGTCCGCCCTCGGCGATGAGGGCGTTCACGAGATCGGGTCCCGGCCTCTCTTTCCAGCCGGAGAACACGTCCGGCTTCATGAGGAGAGCCTCCGCGAGCTCAGTAAAGTCCTCGGGCCGGATCGGAGCCGGGAGCCCCTCCCCCTCCAGGAGCGCCCCCCGGAGCGCCCTCGCCGCTTTCGGGAAATGGACGAGCGGGAGAGCCGAGCCATGGACGAGGAATTGGAAGCGTTCCTGTCCGGGGTCTTGTCCGGGGTCGCGCGAGCGCTCCTTGGCCTGCGCCTCCCGGGAGAGCCTGACCGCTTCCCGGAGATCTTCTTCGGCGCCCTGGGCGTCGCCCTCTTCGGCCCGGAGGAGCCCCCGCCAGAAGCGGGCGTCCACGGCCGCCCAGCGGAAGAACTCCTGGGCCCACGGGAAGGCGAAGACGGGGGAGAGACCGGCCGCCCTCCGGCTCTCCTCCTGCGACGCTTCGATGTCGGCGAGCGCCACGGCCCGATCGTAGAAGCCCAGCGCCTCCATCGTGCCGTCCTCACTTCTGCGTCCCTGGATCCAGCGGCCGTTCGCGAGAAAGAGGAGGTCCACGGCGAAACGAGGCGAGAATTCGGTCGGAACCACGCCCCCCGATCCAGCCCGGAGGCTCGCCTCATCGACGCGGAGTTTCCCCCAATAGCCCGGCGTGGCTCCTCCGCAGCCGCCCAGGACGAGATAGATCGCCCCGTCTTCCAGATTCACGTCCTCGATCCTCGTCTGGGACGCGATGCCTTCCGCCTCGAACGCGACTTCCCCTCGCAAGAGGTCGAGGTGAGCGGCGTACTCGAGCGTAGCCTGGCCCCGGGCTGGAGGAAGAGGCGAGTCTCGGAGGAGCTCGGCGTGCGCGCGCCGGCTGGACTGGAAGACGCCGAGCGACCACTCCCGCAGAGGCATTTCGGTCGCTCCGTGGGAAAACGCCATGAGAGCGTGGATCATCGGGTGGCGGAACGAAAGGACCGAGAAGAGATTCCCCCGGAAGTCGATCCCCAGGGGAGGGAGAGCCCAGGGTTCGCCCGAGACGACCGCGAGCGAGAACGACGCGGCCCACTCGTGGCGCTCTGACTCGAATCGGGCCTCCATGCGATAGCTCGAGCCGTCGTAGGCCAGGGGAACGAAGAGCGCGTGGTTCGACTTGTCACTCGGCACGTAGATCTCGAGCGCTCCGCCGTCCTCCCGCCGCGCCGCGAAGGGCGAACTTGCCAGGAGATCGCCTGTCTCGATCCTTCCCGCCGCGAGGTCCCAGGCGAGAACGGGCTCGGCGAGCTCCTTGAGCTCTCCCAGCCGCCCCGCGACCCGGTCGATCTCGCTGGCCTCTAGTCCCGGCGAATCGCGAAGGAGCTCGGCCGCCTGGCAGGCGAGCTCCCACTTGCCGGCTTCCTCCAGGGCATCGAGGAGGGCGCGGGTGATTTTCGCCCTCACTGCGGGCTGGCGAAGGGCGACATCCCGAGCCTTTTCCAGAGCCTCGGCGAAAGCGCCGAGGCGGATCCTTGCCTCAAGGGCTCCCGCCGCCGCCTCCTCGATCTCCTCCAGCGTGGCCTCGGGACCCACCGCTGCCTCGTAGGACAGGAGGGCTTCCTCGTCGAGCCCCACGCGGCGGGCCTCGCGCGCGGCGACGAGCGACCGGCTCGCCGCTCGTCTCGCCACCCGCTCCGGACGTTCCCCTGTTGCGGGCGCGGGTGTTGGGGTCTCGTCCCTCGCGTCCGTGGTCTCGTCCGGGGTGGCGCGAGCGCTCGCGGCGAGACCGTGGATGCGAAGCCGAGAGAACGAGCCTCCCTGATCGAGTGCATACGAGGGGAACAGGAGCTCAGTGTCGCCGTCCCCGTCGAGATCCATGGCGTAGGGGGCCTTTTTCGCCAGGCTCCGGGGCGAAAGGACCGCGATCTCCTCCCAGGAGTTCCCGCGGCGCTCGAGCAGTCGGACCGTGCCCGAGCCCCCCTCTCCCGCGCCGCGAGTCCGGACCGGAAGCGGAAGCATGAGCCAGAGGTAGTCGCTCCCCTTTCCGGAAAGCACCGCAAGACCCAGCCCCGATGTCAGGTCCATGGGCTCCCAGCCCAGCGTGCGGATCGGCGTGACATCGAGCGCGAGATCGGGCCCGGACCGGAACCGGTAGAGGCCCGTGGGGCGGTAGTTCTCCCGGAAGGCGCGATCTCCGATCGTGTCGCGGACGGCGCCCAGCATGTCATCGCCCCAGGCCAGGAAGGTCAAGACCTCGTCGCCTCGCGCTCTGAGGCTTGCCGGGTCGAACCCATGGATCGCCGCCGTGCGAGTTCGCGACCTGAGAGCGAGACCGCCCGCGACCGGATCGTACTCGAAGACGAGAACGCTCCACGCCCTCCAGGGTCCCGCGAAGACCCAGACCTCGGGATACCCGTCGCGGTCGGCGTCCGCGACATGGATGCCGTGCACGTCTCCCCCGATCCCGATCCGCCCGTCCCTCACCCGACTCTTCTCGTCCTCCCCGGGATCCGGGTCGATTTCGAACCTCCCGGCGAGCGCGAGTCTCCCGGCCGTCGGGTCGAAGTCGTAGATCCGGAGTGCCCGATCGTAGTACGAGGTCCCCAGGACGAGCTCCTTACTTCCGTCGAGATCGAGATCGAGGGCGACGACGCTCTGCGAGTTGGTGTTGGAAGGAATCGGATCGCGGGCGACCACCTGGAGCTCGTCTCCTTCCCAGCGGAGGACGGCGAGGACCCCCGTGCGCCGGTCCTGTTCCGTGCCGGTGGCGACGATCTCCGGGACTCCCACCCCGTCGAGGTCGGTGACGCCGCACGTCCCCACCCACCCGGCCGAGAGCCCCACGAGCGGCACCCGCGCGATCTCGCTGTAGGCGTTCTCCTCGATTCTCCCGGCGACGAGCTCCTTCTGGTCGAGACTCGGGCCCACGAGCTCGGGGACCCCATCGCCCGTGATATCGAGCGCCGTGAAGACCGCGAGGGGGAGTTCGATCTCCACCTCGCGGCCCAGGAGCTCGAGGAAGCCCAGGAGCGAGCGAATCGCCTCGCCCTCGGCCGGAGTCGCCACGGAGGAGCCGGCCACTTCGGTGAAGAGCGCGCGCGATCTCTCGAAGTCGCAAGCCGCAAGGACACAGCTAGCCAGACCGTAGCGCGCGAGGAACGCGCTCCTCGGGTCGGGGTCTTCCTCGAGGGCTCGCTCGAACATGGCGCGGGCGCGGTCGAAGTTCTCCGCCTCGAGGAGCTCGTTCCCGATCCGCGCGAGATGCTCGGCTGCCCGTCGCGTACCCACTGCCGCCTCGAAGGCCCGGTAGAATTCCCTCAGGGCTTGCCGGGATTCTCCCCGCGAATGCGCCCCCTCGCCCAAGAGCGCGTGAGCGTCGGCGAGCGGAAGATCCTCCTCCCGGGCGTAGGGCTCATATCTCTCGATCACCTCCAGGGCCTGGCTCTGGGCGCCCTGGGCGTCGCCCTCCTCGAGCGAGAGTTTCGCTCGATCGAGAAGCTCCCAGGCCGCGCGCGAGCGCTCCTCGCGTTCGCGCATCGTCCGCCACTCCTCGATCTTCCACGAGACCCATGGCCCGGCCACGAGCCCGGCCGCGAGGAGGAGGGCGAGGGCGAGCCCGGCGGCGAGCGAGGCCGTGAGCGGGCTCCTTTTCATGCGGCGCCAGGTCCGTTTCATCCGGCCGATCGGCCGGGCGAGGATCGGCTCCTCGCCGAGCCAGCGTTCGAGCTCTTCCGCGAGCTCGCGGCCGTTCGCGTAGCGCCTCGCCGGCTCCTTCTCGAGACACTTGAGGACGATCGTCTCGAGCTCCCGATCGAGACCTCGGACAAGCCGGCGCGGCGGCACGGGATCGGTCCGCGCCACCTGCATGAGGAGCGCGCTCCAGGTCTGCGCCGTGAACGGGGGGCAGCCGACCAGGAGCTCGTACAGGGTCGCTCCGAGCGAGTAGACATCGCTCGCGGGGCCGAGCTCGCTCCGCCGGCCAAGGGCTTGCTCGGGAGACATGTAGGCCGGCGTTCCCAGGACGGCGCTCGAGCGCGTGAGCGTGAGGGCGTCCTCCTCCCGGGCCAGGCCGAAGTCCGCCACCTTCACCAGGTCAGCAAAGAGGGCCTCGACCCTGGGGGATGCCGGCCGAGGAGAAGCGGCCGGGATCGCTTTGGCCCCCGCCTCGCTCGCCTCCCACCAGGTACTCGAGGCGACGAGCGCCGCGCGCTCGCGCCGGGACAGCCTCTCCCGTCTCTCCTGGGCGCGCAGGCGGGCGACGAGGAGATTGGCGGGCTTGACGTCGCGGTGCACGATCCCGTGTTCGTGGGCGAGAGCGAGTCCGAGGGCGGCCTGCCGGACGATGCTCGCCGCCCGCTCCGGAGGGATCTTCTCCCGTGCGGCGAGCCGCGCGAGAGGGTATCCCTCGACGTACTCCATCGCGATGAAATGGACCCCAGCCTCAACTCCCGTCTCGTGAACCTGGACGAGGTTGGGATGGGAGAGCCTTCCCGCGAGCTCGGCCTCGCGGCGAAACCGTTCGGAACGGGCCGGCTCTGCCGAGAGCTCCCGCGGCAGGATCTTCAGGGCGACGAGTCGGCGGAGGGCGAGGTCCCGGGCGAGATACACGACTCCCATGGCCCCCCTTCCGATTTCGCGGACGATCCCGTACTTGCCGAACGAGGTCTCGTAGGTCTCCTCGGGGCGTTGGGCGGGGGCCGCGAGGCAGGAGCGCAGGAGATCGACAAGCCCCTCTCTCTCCCCCGGGGAAGCCGTCTCGATCGCGTGGGCCAGCCGGCGGGCGACCTCGGCCTGGATCTCTCCCGGGACCAGAGTCGAGAGCCGCTGCAACTCCGCGGGTGATATCTCGCCGAGGCCGAAAAGCGCCTCCAGGCCCCGTTGCAAACTCTCGTCCACGAACTCCCTCTCCCCGCCCGGCCGGACCGCGACCCGCGCGCCGCGGGTCTCGCAAGGACCCACAATAGACCCGGCCGGGAGCGGAGGCAATGGGGCTGGTTGTGCGGGAACGCGGTCCAGGGTAGTCTCTGTCTGGCGACCCGGGAAACGACCGGGAGACTTCGAGCGAGAGACGAATCCGTGGTCCATCCCCAGTGCGGCGAGACCATCGTCATCGACGAGATCGACGCGACCGATCTTGCGACCCGGCGAGCCATCACGAGAGAGGAACGCCTCCGGATACGAGAGTTCGCTGCCATCCTGGAGGAGCTATCGAGCCCGTCGATCGTCTCGGATGCTCCGGCGCTCGTGCTCGACGAGATCGACGCTACCGATCTGTCGACGAGGCGGCCCATCACGAGGGAGGAACGTGCCCGTATTCGTGAGCTTGCGGCTATCCTGCAAGATCTCCAGCGCCGCTAGCAGCGCTCGACAGGGGCCCATCGTGGTCCTCACGTCCGCGAAGCTCAACACCGGCTTCGCGGCGAAAGGACCGCATCTGGGAATCCCCCGGAAGCTCGCGGAGGCGCTCGGGCTCTGGCCCGAGTTGCCGGAGGACGCGTACTCGCTGGTCGCCAGCACCGCGGGGGGCGCGGTCTCGCTCGACATCTGCCCGGGCGCGTTCGAGGTGGAGGTGGTCACGGAGGATCGGACGGTCGGTCCCATCCAGGCCCATGCGGTCATCCTTCATGCCCGCAGGGAAGCCCTCATCAGCGACGTTCTGGGCGACAGTCTGTGGATCGTCCCTGTCCGCGCCGGACCCGGGATCTGGCGTTTCCGCGACGAGCCGGACAGGGAGCGGTCCAGCGTTCGCTCGCAGGTCTGGTAGGGAGTTGCCTACTTCGCGAGAGGCAAGCTACTCCAAAAGTTCCAGGAGCCGCCGGATCTCCTCCTCCACCTCGCCGGGGCCCTGGACCGTTGCCGCCACCTCGCGGCGGATCTCGCGCGCGACCCGCGCGCGGGCGCGGCTACAGATGTTGTCGACTCGCCCCTCGGGGATGCCGAGCGCGGCGCCGATCTCCCGAGAACTCCGGCCTTCGTGGGTCCGGAGAAGGAAGGCCCGGAAGTCGTCGGATCGACCGCGCTTCTCGTACCGCGCTGCCGCGGCCCGGATCGCCGCCTCCAGAATCGCTCGCGCCCAGTCCCGATCGAACTCCTCGTCCGGCGCCTCCGACTCGCTCACGGGTTCGAACTTCCCCCACGCGTCCTTCTCGATCAGCCCTTCGAGGCTCAAGGTCCGTGGTCTCGGGCGGCGCCAGTAGTCGACCAGGAACCGCCCCGCGGCCTTCCGGAGATAGTCCCGGAAGCGACCCCTCTTCGGATCCGCGCGCTCCAGGAACGTCCTCCCGAGCGCGGTCGCGTAAAAGGCCTGGACGAGGTCCGCCGCCTCGTCGCGGGAGAGACCCCCCCTCCGGAAGTACCGGTAGACCACGCCACGATACCTGTCGTAGAAGTACGCATAGGCCGCTCGTCGCTCGTCCTCGGACGACTCCTTGACCGTGAGCTTGCTCCAGTGGGTCGTTTCGAGGATGGCGTCAGGCCACCCCGTCTCCACCCTGCGAGGCCTTCGCTCCACAAGGGTGATCGTAGCGGGTCCGCACGCGACGGGGAAGGTCCGACAGGTTGGTCTCAGGTCTCAGGCACTCGAGTGGGGGTTGGTCTCAGGTCTCAGGCACTCGAGTGGGTCCTTCGGGTTATGATGTCACCCATGAGAATGAAGAGCCCATTCCCGGGCATGGACCCCTTTCTCGAGAGCCCCGCGATCTGGCCCGATGTCCACCAGCGCCTCATCACGTACTGCGGCGATGCCCTCCAGAAGGAAATCGGGCCTCGCTACTATGCCCGGATGGGGGAGCGCCTTTACCTCGAGGGACCGGAACGGCACGTCGTACCCGATCTCGTGCTGATCGGGGCCCCCGAGCCCGGCACGGGAGCGCGCGCGGAGCTCGAAGCTGACACGCCCCTTGTCGTCATGATCGAGCCGACCGAGCGCCGGGAGGTCTTCCTCGAGATCCGCGACAGCTGGACCGGTTCTCGCGTGGTGACCGTGATCGAGGTCCTCTCTCCATCCAACAAGCGAGGCGGTCCGGGCCGGGATCTCTACCGGACGAAGCAAGCGGAGATCCTCGGCTCGCCCGTCCATCTCGTCGAGGTCGACCTCCTGCGCGATGGCCAGCCGACCGTTGCCCTGCCCGAGGAGTGGGTGCCCTCGGGTCCCTACCGGGTCGTCGTGAGCCGCGCCCCCCACGGGAAGCGCGAGGTCTATCCCATCGGCTTGCGGGCTCGGCTCCCGCGCCTTCGCATCCCCCTCGTTCCTCCCGATCCCGACGTGGTTCTCGACCTCCAAAACGCATTCGAGAGAGCCTACGAGAACGGGGCCTACGGCAGGACCGTGGACTACGCCAGGGCCACCCTACCTCCCCTTTCGCCGGCAGACGAGGCCTGGGCGCGGGAACTCCTCGCGGGCTAGCCCCCTCTGTGTACTCACGACCGTGACGGGGGCAATCGACAGCGTGAGGGTGCCATCCACAAGAGCGACACGGCCACTCCCCACCCCGCGGCGGGTACTCGGGTAGCGTGAGGCGGCCATTCCCCACCGTGGGGCGGGCAGTCGAGGGCGCGACGCCACTACTCAACACCGAAACGCCGCAACTTGTGCTCGCGATGCGGTCACTCCCCACCGCGGCGGGGTCGCTCGCCACCGCGACGCGGTTCCTCGACTAGGCTGTGCAACCGGGAACCTTGGTAACACTTTGGACCGGGAACCTGGGTTACACATTTGAGCTGTCGGGTGACGAACTCGCGATGGTTT
>JACQVV010000564.1 GCA_016209595.1 Planctomycetota bacterium | reverse complement strand
TGTAGTCCGCCACGGCCCCCGCGAGGTCCCCCTGGTCCGCACGCACATTGCCACGGTTGTTGTAGGCTGCGGCCAAGTTCGGATCGAGCTCGATGGCCTTGCTTTGGTCGGCGAGGGCCCCCGCGAGGTCCCCCTGGGCCCTCCGGGCAGCGCCGCGGCTGCTGTAGGCCATGGCGAAGTTCGGATCGAGCTCGATCGCGCGCGTGTAGTCGCCCACGGCCCCCGCGAGATCCCCTTGGTCCCTTCGGGCAGAGCCGCGGTTGCAATATGCTCCGGCGTAGTTAGGATCAAGCTCGGTCGCGCGGGTGTAGTCCGACACGGCCCCCGCGAGGTCCCCCTGGACGTACCGGGCTTTGCCGCGGTTGTCGTAGGCCAGGGCGAAGTTCGGATCGAGCTCGATCGCGCGGGTGAAGTCGGCGACGGCCCCCGCGAGGTCTCCCTGCTCACGCCGGGCGCTGCCGCGGTTGCTGTAGGCCGCGGCGAAACTCGGATCGAGCTCGATCGCGCGGGTGAAGTCGGCGACGGCCCCCGCGACGTCCCCCTGAGCCCTCCTGGCAACGCCGCGGTTGCCGTAGGCCCTGGAATAGTTCGGATCGAGCTCGATCGCGCGGGTGTAGTCCGCCACGGCCCCCGCGAGGTCGCCCTGGTGTTCCCGGGCAAGGCCGCGGTTGTTGTAAGCCGCGGCTGTGGTGGGCTCCTCCCACGAGAAGTCGAGGAGCCGGAAGGCGAGGGCCGTTCGGGTCATGAAGCCGGCGTCACCGAGGGCGTCCTGGGCCTTGAAGCGCCGGTCGTACAGGCTGCGCGCGAAGTCGCCGTCCCCGAGGCGGGAGAGGGCATTGGCCGCGGCGATCGCGACGTGCCGCGCGCTGTCGCGGGCCGCGGCGGGTTGAGTCCGGTCCGCGAAGATCTCCCAGGCCCGGTCGAAGGACTCCCGGAGGACGGGGATCGCAGCGAAGTCGGGGCTTTCCGGATCGGGGGGCCGGGTATCGTTCGCCAGGCCGAGCGCCTCGAAGACCGCCGCGAGCTTCCGGGACGCGAGGGCGCCGTTCGTCGCGAGATCGAGAAGAAACCGTGTGTAGCGTGACCCCGAACGGACCCGGGCGGCGAGGATATCCGCGACCTCGCCGGGGTCGTCACCCGCGCACTTGGCCCAGCTCGCGGCAGCGGCCACGGGGCCGACCTCGCCGAAGGCTTGTGAGGTGAGATCGAGGAGCTCCGCCAGATCGTCGAACGTATTGGGGTTCCGCGCCTTCATCCGCGCCGCGGCCCGGAGCCAGGCGGCGGTCTCGTCGGTCCGGGCCTGCCAGGCTTTCGGGTCGGTGGCGCCCGGGTCGGCCCGCCTCGCTTCGGCCTCGGCGCGCCCCCGGGCGAGCTCCTGCCGGACGAGATCGGGCGCCCGGACTCCCGCGAGATCGGTCAGGGGATCGCCCTTCCTTCCCAGCGTCTCGACGAGAAGCGTCCGGTCGTGGCCCTGGGTCTTCCCCTCTGCCAGGAGCGCAAGAAGCGTCTTCGTGAAGGACGGTTTCGTCGAGCGCGCGAGTCGGATCGCCCGTTCCTCGATCTCGCCGGGGAGGAGCTTCCCTTGCTTCTCTCCTTCCTCCAGGGCGATCGCATCGAGGTGCTTCTGAAGCCGCTCCTTGTCCTGGTTCTCGGCCTCGTCCATGGCGCTCTTCACCCGGGCGACGCGCTCCTCGCCCTCGCTCGCCGGGACCGCGCCCCAGGCGAGCGCGCTCTCGGCGAGGACCTGCGCGAGCGCCCACTCTCCGGCTTCTTCGGCGAGGGCCTGGAGGTCCTTCGTCCGGCGGGCGAGGGCCTCCTTCCACTCGGCGGGCGGGGCAGGGTGGTTGACGTGCGCCTGGCCCATTCGCACGAGGGCCGCGAGATGCCTCCTGAAAAACTCCTCGGGCGCGGCCGGGTTGAACTCCACTTCCCGGTCCGCTTCATTCCAGAGCCCCTCTCCGTCGCGATAGACCGTCTCGGCCTCGTTCGCCGCCTCGAGGAGCGCGGCCTCCCGGGTCCGCTTCTCCGCCAGGAGCTTCTCCGCCTCGCCCCGCGCCAGGACGTAGACGATCCCGAACACGCCCAGGAGAAGCGCCGCGGCCGTGGCCGCTCCCCCGGTGACCGCGATCTTGTTCCGCTTCGCCCACTTCGCCAGAACCTGCCACGGGTTGTACTCGACCGCTTGAAGCGTCCGGCCGGCGAGATACGCTTCTATGTCGGCCTTGAGCTCGGCCACGGACTGGTAGCGTTTCTCCGGCAGGGAGGCCATTGCCTTCATCACGGCGGCTTCGAGCTCGCGGGGGACGAGGCGCCCGCCGGCCCTGCGCGAAGGCGGGACGAGCCTCCCTTCCTCGACCTTGTGGAGGACCGCGGCCGCCGACGAGCCCGAGAACGGCGGCTCCAGGACGAGCATCTCGTAGAGGATCGCGCCGAGCGAGTAGATGTCCGATCGCTCGTCGATCTTGGATGTCTCGCCCCGCGCCTGCTCGGGGGGCATGTAGGCCGGCGTGCCCATCACGGTCCCCGCCTGGGTTTCTCCCGTGCCCGTGCCCGTGCCCGTGCCCGTGCCCGATTCACCCCTGCCCCTGACCTTGCCCAGTCCCCAGTCCATCACCAGAACTTCCCCGAACTCGCCGACCATGACATTGGCAGGCTTGAGGTCACGGTGGATGACGCCCTTCGAGTGGGCGAAGGCGATCGCGTCGCAGATCTTGAGGAAGATCCCAAGGAGCCGAGGGAGCGAGGAGTCCGGGCCGCGGGGAGCGTCGGGCCGAAGCGCCCGTCGCCGGCCGCTCGTCGAAGAGGACACGCGTCCGGACTCCTTGCGGAGTTCGCCGAGAATCGCGGCGAGGTCTTTCCCCTGCACGCGCTTCATGGTGAAGAAGGCGCGCCCTTCATCGCCCAGGCCGAGCTCGTGGACCGGGACGATGTTCGGGTGCTCGAGCTGGCCCGTGACCTGCGCTTCCAGGAGGAACTTCTCGACGAGCGCGCGCTCGACCGAGCCGCCGCGGATCACCTTGGCCGCGAGCTCGCGGTTGAGATCGGGATCGCGGACGAGGATGACCTCGCCCATCCCGCCGTGGCCGAGCTCGGCGAGAACCGGGTAGCGGCCGAGCCGTGCGGGACGGCCGGCACCCGCCGCGCCGGCGGGCCTTTCAGGTGTCCCCCCGATCTCGGTCTCTTCCGACCCGAGCGTGCCGGCGGAGAGGGCGACCGGGCTCGAGATTCCGTGGGTTTCCTTCGCCCAGTCGAGGACCGTGCTCGGCTCAGGGCCAGGCACGCGCAGCTCGCCGCCGCACGCCGGGCATTTGACGACCTTCCCCGCCGACGTCTCCGGGGCCGAGAGTTTCTTTCCGCACGCGCACGCAAGCGCGATCGCCATGGCCGGCTCCTCCTTCCCTCCTCCCGAGTCTAGCGGGTTCTTCCATTAGCGGCCTTCGGCGGCAACCAGGATCGTTCCCTCCACGCGGAGCCCGGTCCGCTGCTTCGCCTCGACGAGAAGCGCATCGAGCGGCTCGCCGAGGACCGAGAGATCCCAGACTTGGACCGTCCCATCGTGGCTCACCGAGGCGAGCAAGGCTCCGTCGGGGCGGAAGGCGATCGAGGTCGCCGTCTCGGTGTGCCGGGTCCGGGTCGCGATCTCGTTACCGGTCGCGCCGTCCCACAGGCGGACCGACCCGTCGGCGTGCGCGGAGGCGAGCCACTCGCCACCGGGCGACCACGCGACCTCCCACACGGCTCCGGCGCGCACGTCCGCCGCGTGGATTTCTCGTCCCGTGGCCGTCTCGAGAATCCGGACCGTTCCCTCGCCATCTCCCGTGGAAAACCGGGCACCGTCCGGCGAAAACCGGACCGCCTGGACGATGCCCGAGTGTCCTGGGCACTCGCGGAGCACGGCGCCGGTTCGCGCCTCGAGGACGGTGACGGCGTCGTGCCCCCCCGCCACGAGGAACTTGCCATCCGGGGCGACGTCGAGCGATGCCCCCGCTCGCGCGTGGGAGCTCCACCCGGCGAGAGGCTCCCCCGTCGAGGGATCCCAGAGTCGCACCGCCCCGTCCTCGTGACCGGTTGTCGCGAGGAACCGGCCCTCGGGGCCGAAGCGAACGGATTGGACGAATCCGCGGTGGCCGGTCCAGCTCCGGAGAAGCCGCCCGGAGCCGGGATCCCAGATTGCGATCCGCCCCTCCCAGGCTCCCGTCGCCAGCGCCCTCCCGTCCGGGGCGTAGGCGAGCGAGACGACCCCCAGCCGCTCGCCTGGAAGCGTCGAGAGCAAGTCCCCCGACTCCGGGTTCCAGATGCGAACCTCGCCGCCCGAGTCCCCCGCCGCGAGAGCCTTGCCGTCGGGGCGGAAGGCGAGAGCACCGAAGGAACCCCCCGAGAGCGGCGCGCGGTCCCCCTTCGCGGGAGGCTCCCAGAGTCGGACCGTCCCATCGTTCGCCGCCGATGCGAGGATGCGGCCGTCCGGCCGGAAAGCGAGCGACTGCACGAGGTCCTCGTGACCCGTGAGGTGGGCGGCGAGCTCCGCGGAGCGCACATCGTAGACCTTTACGGAGCCGTCGCGCCCTCCCGTCGCGAAGATCGACCCGTCGGGGCTGAAGGCGAGTGACTGGACCCTTGTCCGCGGGGTCCCCAACGCGGCAACGACCTCCCCCGTGGAGCCGTTCCAGAGCCTCGCCCAGCCGTCGGCGCCGGCCGAGGCGAGGAGGCGACCGTCGCAGGAGTAGGCGAGGGCCATCACGCCCTTCTCGTGCGCCTTCCAGCTCTTCCGGGCCTTGCCTGTTCCGGCGTCCCAGAGGGAGATCATGCCGTCGTCGCCAGCTGAGGCGAGGGTCGCCCCGTCGGCCGAGTAGGCGATGGAGCGGAAGATCGCGCCGAGCACGCTCCACGCCTGGACGAGCTCTCCCCGCGTCGTGTCCCAGATCGAGACCCCGCCCCCGGCGACCGCGGCAAGCCGCCGCCCGTCGGGCGAGAAGGAAAGGGAAGCGACGTACTCCCCGGGCGCGGCGAGGTCCCGGACCGACTCTCCCGTCCTGGCGTCCCGGACCCGGATGGTGCGACCCATTCCGGCCCAGGCAAAGAGCGTTCCGTCCGGGCTTGTCACGATCGAGTGGGCGGCGCCCTGGGGATCGCTCCACGCCCCGGCGAGCTTCCCGGTCGCCGTCTCGACGAGAAGGACCGTGCCGTCTCCGGTTGCCGCGATCAGCCTCTCGCCGTCGCGGGTGAAGGCGACCGCGCTCATCCAGATCGCGCCCCGGGCGACGATCCGCGAGTTCCACGCGGCCTCCCTCGCCTCGGCCAGAAGAAGCCGCGTGGCCGGCGAGTCCTCGATCTCGAGCGACCCGGCGGCGTAGGCCCATGCCTCGCGGTGGCGGCGCTCCACTCCGGCCCTCTGGCCGAGCGAAAGGAGCGCGCGCGCCAGGTGGGCGCGAGACCGGGCGCTCTCGTCCCGGGCGAGGGCCTCAGCATTCCGCGCGCGCGAGCCTTCCTGTTCCGCGAGCCGGCGCGCCGCCTGGGCCTCTTCGAGCGCGTCCTGGGTGCGGGCTTGCCCCTCCGCCGCGAGCCGGCGCGAGATCTCGGCGGCCCCGAGGGCCTCTTCGGTCCGCGCACGCTCCTCTTCCGCCGCCGAGCGAGCCTCCTCGGCGCGGTCGCGCTCTCCCACGACTCGAACGAAGGCGAGACCCGCGACGGCTGCGACGGCAAGCAAAGCGACCAGGGCCGAAGCGACCGGCGCCGGGTTCCTCTTCACGAACTTCGCCGCGCGCTCCAGGAGAGAGGGAGGGCGGGCGCGGACCGGCAGGCCGGCGAGATACCGCTCCAGGTCCGCCGCCAACACCCGGGCAGAGCGGTAGCGGGTCTCAGGGAGCTTCGCGAGGCACTTCGCAACCATCGTGTCGAGATCGCGGTCCACTCCCGGCCGGATCGAGGAGACGGGCGGTGGCTCGCGATTCGCGACCTGGACCAGGATCGACTGCACGGTGGGCCCCAGGAAAGGAGGCTGGCCGGTCAGACAGAAGAAGAGGATGGCGCCGAGGCCATAGACGTCGCTCGCGGGGCCGATGCTCCTGGCCCGGACCGTCCCATCCGCAAGCTGGACCGGAGCCTTCAGCCACCTCTCGACGTACAGGTGAATCCACTTCTGGTCCGTGTTGTGGCGGACCGCCTTCATCACCAGTTCGTGATCGAGGTTGTCGAAGCAGATTAGACTGATGTTAGGGTTCCTCGTCCGCGCCAGAGTCGACCTGTCGCTTGTCCGATCCTTGACGTGCGCGACCCCCAAGGTTACGCTCTCGGGCGGTCCGACTTTGTCCTTCCTAGGCGCCCTGCGATGCAAGAAGCCGATCGGCTTTCTGACATGAGGCCGAGAATGGAGCGTACGATCTACTGTAAGCCCGATCAGGCAAGAGGATCCACCGAGTGCCGGCAAGACGGCGAGGACACCATCCTGGCCTGGGCGTCAGGCCACTTCGCGAGAGTCCCGATCGTCCTCGACGCGCGATTCTGGATACTCACGGTCTGGCCGGAAATGGATTCGCTTTTCGGCTCGCACCGTCTGTACTTGCTCGGGTATGTCTGGGCTTGTGCGCGGGCGAACCGGAGGGAAGCCGCAAGCGTCTTGAATTGTGAGCCCGCCATGCTTTGGGGCGACGACGACACGCCATGGGTTCTCTCGAATCGAACACGATCGAGTGTGTTCGCATGGGTCGAACTCGGGCGTGGTCGCGCAGAGCGTCTGAGGTTCGTCGGAACCCCCGACCGCCTCGATCGTGACTGCTCGGTATGGCCCCACCAGTTACAGGCCTCGCGCGTACTCGCCTCGGAGTGTGCGGCGGAACTGAAAGTAGTGTTCGACAGAGACGTCTCCAGGGAGCGCACGGATCCGCCGTTTCCCCTACAGGAAGACGTCTGAGAATCGCCCGGCAGGTTCCAACGCCAGGTGGCGTTCCCTCGTGACTCCTGCCCCTACCCCCGCCCAGGCCCGCGGACAGCTTCCGCGAACGGCCAAGGCACCAGGAGCGCGGCTCCGCCGATCTTCCTCGTGGGGGCCAACGATGCGATGGGGTCGTTCGACGATCCCTGGGGGCAGACCTACAAGAAATGCGCCACCTCTGCTGCAGCCGCCTCCCACTACCGGCCTGAGAGACTGTTGCGAACGCTCAGGAGAACCCGAAACAAGAGACGCCTACCCCTCTCCGACGCTTCCGAGGACCTCTTCCACGAGGGCGTCGCTCATCCAGAAGCTCGCGCGGGTCCGAAGATCCTCGACGACGGGGCGGATGGCGGGAAGGACGCCTTGGTTCTTGGCCATGACGAGGGTGCCCAGGAGGCCGATCACGCTCAGCCCGAGACGCCGGGCCTCGACTCGCCCGTCCTCCTCGTCGATGAGGAGGAGATCCGCTCGGACCTCGAGCGCAAGGCGGAGCGCCTGGGTCTCCCCGGGATGGAGCCGGCGCTGGAGTTCGAGAGGCGCCGTCGCTCCAGGGGCGCGCACCTCCATCCACGGTATCGAGGAGACGTCGAGCGGTCGTCGAGCGCGTGGGGACCGGAGTTCGTCGGCAACCCTGGGTGGAACGAGGAGACCGCCGAAGACCTCGCGGAGCAGTTCGAGCCTTCCGATCGCGTGGAGGTTTGTCAGCGGCGAGGTGTCTGCGACGACAATCACCGCGGGGTGGGCTTGCCGGAGAGGGCGGCCGCCACGCGGAGGTCCTCGAGGACTTCGTTGCGGGAGAAGTTGAGGCAGAGACCGCGCTTGCCGAGGATCTCCTGGAAGCCGATTCGGTCGACTCCGGCGAACTCGGCGGCCAGCGCAAGCGTGATCCGCTTTCCCGTATAGAGTGCGACCGCGAGCTCCTCGACGACCTCTCGCTCATTGGCGCCGAGAGTCGTGGCCAGTTCGTCCGGGATCGTTACGTGCATGCCCTTCCTCTTCTCCCACCGTTACTCTACATCGAATCCCCGCCGGGTGCCTCCCTCTCCCTCGGATGATGCCTCCGGTGCGCCTCGATGAGATCCCGGGACGGCCAGCAGGCCGACTGGAAAGTGCTTCTTGGAGGCGAGCGCGAGCGATGTCGGCGGAGAGCCCCACGCACTCCAGGAACTTGCGGACCTCCGGCTCGGCCGGGTCCTTCGCTCTGCCGCCTGTAGAAGGTACGCTATTCCCCGCGCAACCGTCCGGAACACAGGAGAACGACCCATGCACCGCCGGCCCATCTCGACCGCTCTCCTTTTCGTCCTTCTCCTCGCGGCGGCGGCCTCGGCGCAGGAGAAGAGCTATCCGACGTACGAGCAGATCGCCCGCGCCCCGAGCGCCTACTCGCAGGAGGTCTCGCTCTCCTTCACCATGCGCTTCCAGGGGCTGAAGGATCCCGACCCGTCCTTCGCCGCCGTGGGGCGGAACGGCTCGACGCACGTCGAGCTCGTCACCGTCAAGGTGAGGGGGACGAAAGAGCGGCTCCCCATCTTCCTCGCCAAGAGCTCGAGCTACTATCTGAAGAAGCTGCGGCAGGAGCCAACGGGGGTGACGGGCTACTTCCGCGGACGAATGCGCTATTTCAAGACCGACTACTACCCCCCCCAGCCCGGCGATGACAAAGGGAAACTCGTCAACGTCGACATGGACGTCCAGCAGTCGATCGACTTCTCGAACTACTTCCTCTCCTCCGTCGACAAGAGCCAGACCGGGCCGACGAACGAAACGCCCGAGAGGAAGCCCCAGGGTCAGGTGAACCACTATCTCGTGGACCTGTTCGAGTTCCGCGAGCTCCAGCCCAGCGAGAAGCCCGCCGAGGAACCCGAGGAGCCGGACCGCCCCGAGCCGGCCGCGGGGTATCGCGAGGTGCGCGTTCCCGAGCTCGCGCGCGGGGGCGGTGAGCTCGCGGGCACCCCGATCCGCTTTCCGATGACCTACGGCGGCCGGCTGGGCCATCTCGTCGAGCAGGAGGGGGCGAGCGAGCTTGTGGACGGGTTCCGCCTCCCCGAGAAATCCTGTGTGCGGGAAACCGACCTCCCGGCAGCAGCGGGCGACCCGACAGCAGGCCTGGAGGTCATCGCGCCGCCGGGGCCCCTGGGGAAGCTCGTCGCGATCGCCTTCGGCACCGACTGGGACGTCGCGCGCGACCTCGCGGGCCTCTCGACGGGGGACCGGATCGTTGTCCACGGCGTCCTTTACCGCGGCTCCTCGGGAGCGCGGTTCCTGTTCGTCCTGGAGGGGATCGAGGAGGACGGGGACGGACCGCGAGGGCGGGATCGGTAGCGCGGCGTTGCCCGGTATTGAGGAAGGGAGCCGGCCGCTCGTGGGGCACGCCCAGCCACCGCTCGTCTCCTACGACCACGATGAGGGCGAGTCGATCACCGGCGGCTACGTCTACCGAGGAAAGGACTGCCCCTCGCTCGCCGGACGCTATGTCTACGCGGACTACGCCTCCGGGCGGCTCTGGACGTTTTCCTTCGACGGCCGGCGCGCGAGCGACGTGCGGATTTTGCGGGACAGCGATCTCGAGATTTCCTCGTTCGGGGAGGATCGGGAGGGCGAACTCTACGCCACCTCCTTCGACGGGAAGGTCTACCGCTTCCTCGAGCGCCGACAATTTAAAGCACTTGAAATAGATCTTGCACCTGACGTGGGGATCAGGTAGAAGGTCGCTTCAATTCTTTATACCCCAACGACAATCCAAGTCAGATGCAGGGAGGTTTTGACGATGTCCAACTGGACTATTGCTCTCGACAAGCCAGCGACGAAGACGATGTCCCATCCCATCTACTCGCATGGCCCCGGGCAGGTGCCATACTTCGTCCACGGTATCGTCCCCCAGCCCGCGCTCAACAACAGCCCCGCGCTCTCCGCCCCGGTCTACGTCACCCTGAAGTACCCCTCCGACTCGGACGAGTTCGCCATCATCAACTAGCGGGTCCCGGATCGCTGGATCCATCGGAGGGCCCGGACCTCGCGTCCGGGCCCTTCGTGTTTCGCCGGGAACCGCTCGTACGCCGATGACCTCGCGACCGAGCGTGCTGATCGTGACCCACTCGGGGGACGCCGAGGTCCCGGATCTCGTTGCCCGGGCCGTCGAGAAGCGGGGCGCCACACCCTGCCGGCTCGACACCGACCGCTTCCCGATGGAAACCCGGATCGCGGTGCGCCAGGACTCGACCGCCCCGCCCCGCTGGATCCTGCGGCAGGAAACGGACGAGATCGACCTCGACGGGATCCAGGGCGTCTGGTACCGCCGGGTCGCCGCGCCCCGACTCGACGAGGTGGACGAGAAATATCGCGCCGCGTGCCGGGACGAGTCGCGGGCGCTCCTTCTGGGGCTCTTCTCCTCGCTCGACCATGCTCGATGGGTGGACCCGATTGCCCGCGTCCGCCAGGCGGAACATAAGATCCTCCAGCTCGAGGTCGCCCGCCGGGTCGGCCTCGCGGTCCCCGATACGCTCACAACGAACGACCCGGACGACGTGCGGCGGTTCCACGAAGCGCACGGGGGGCGAATCGTCTCGAAAATGCAGCACGCCTTCGCGGTGAAGGACGGGGGCGCGGAGCTCGCCTATTTCACGCGACCCGTGCCGCCCGAGGACCTCGAGAAGCTCGCCGGCCTCCGCTACGCACCGATGGTCTTCCAGGAGTACGTCGAGAAGGACGTGGAGCTCCGCGTGACCGTGGTCGGCGAGCGGGTCTTCGCCGCGTCGATCGAGTCGCAGAAGAGCGATCTCGCGCGCCACGACTGGCGGAGGGACGGCTACGGGCTCGCCGGCCAGTTCCGGTCGGATCGCCTGCCCCCTGACATCGAGAGCCGCGTCCTCGCCCTCCAGCGAGAGCTCGGGCTCCTCTACGGCGCCCTCGACTTCATCCGGACCCCGGACGGCCGGCACGTCTTCCTCGAGGTGAACCCCGCCGGGGAGTGGGGCTGGCTCGAGCTCCAGGTCGGCCTCCCCATCTCCGGGGCGCTCGCCGACCTCCTTACCGGGGCCGTCCGGGTCGACCGCCCGCCCCCGCGCTTCGGGCGCGTGTGACGCCGCGAGTGTCGTCCCCCGGCCACTTCCCGCGGTAGACTCTTGTCGAAGGAAAGAGAACCATGGCGAGCCCGAACGGCGAGGTCGAGCGGCGGATAGGGCACCTGGAGAAGGTCTACGTCGACGACCGAGAGCGCTGGAGGAAGAGCGAAGAGCTCTGGGCGAAGAACGACCGGCGCTTGGCGAGGAAATGACGCGCGGAGTGACGAGCGCTGGGCGAAGAACGACGCTGGCCCGGATCGATGCCTCCCTGGAGGCAACCCTCAAGGCGCTCCACCGCCTCCTCGAGGGACTGTAGCGAGGGGTCCCTACCGCGGCCGCTTCTTTCGCCAGTCGCGGCGAACCTCGACCCTCGTCACGAGGAAGACGGGCGCTTCGAGAAGTGCCGAGAGTTCTTCTCGCGCCTTCGTCCCGATTTCCTTGATCTTCCGCCAGCCGGCGCCGACGAGGATCCCTTTCTGGCTCTCCTTGTTGACGTAGAGGACCTTGGCCCCAACGAGCGCGTTGACGAGCGTGGACTTGCCGGCGTTCGTCCTCCCGAGGATCGGCACGATCCCGCAGCGCGTTTCGGATCGCTCGGGACTCTTCTTCGCCTCCATCCTGTCATCCACCGCGGATCTGCCGGAGGACCTCCGCGATCTGGGGCTTCACATCCTCCGGCGCGAGCTCGAGTGCCCTCTCGACCGCCTCCTCTCCCTCGGGGATGCGGCCCAGGTGAGCAAACGCGCGGCCCAGGGAGAACCAGCCCTGCCAGAAACGCGGATCGACCTCGGTGCACATCTGGTAGTCCTTGATGGCCCGTTCGAGGCGGCCGTCCTCCTCCATCATGCGCCCGCGGTTGAGGAAGGCGGAGACGTGGCTGCCGTTGATCCGGACGCACTCGGTGTAGTCGAGAATGGCAGCCGAGCGGTTTCCCTTCGCCTCCCAGGCGAGGCCGCGATAGAGGTAGCCGTACGAGGCGTACCCGGGGGAGATCGCGATCGCCTGGTTGAATTCCAGGATCGCCTCGTCGATCCGGCCCGACGCCCGGTAGATCCGCCCCCGCTGAATGTAGGCATCGGCAAGTCGAGGGTCGAGCTCGATCGCCCGGGTGTGGTCGTTGAAGGCTCCCTGTGCGTCCCCCCTGGCGAGGCGCACCTCGCCGCGCATTTCATGAACCCGGGCATGAGTAGGCTCGATCTCGAGGGCACGCTCGCAGTCCGCCAGCGCATCGTCGAGACGCCCGTCTTTCACGGCAAGCCTCGCTCGATCGAGATACGCCTCGACGAGCCCGGCGTCGAGTAGGGTCGCGCGGTCGAGGTCGGCCCGCGCACCCGCGCGATCCCCGGCTGCGAGCCGGACCCTCGCGCGCTCGAGGTGAGCGCGCCCCACTCCCGGCTCGAGCTCGATCGCGCGGTCGAGATCGGCGAGCGCGCGAGGGAGATCCTGCTTCCCATGGCGGAGCCGGGCGCGCTCGCGGAACTCCTCGGCCGTGCGAGGCGCCCTCGCGCCCCCGTCCTCTATCTCGGCCGGGATCGGGAGCTCCCGGAGCCGCGAGAGAATCGACGTCCGGAACGGGTTGTCCGACTCGCGCGCCTCGACCCAGTCCCCGAGGAGCTCGTGGGCCCTCGGATCGCCGAGCGAGACGATCGCCTCCGCGAGCGCCATCGCGATCGGATGGTCTTCCTCCGGGTCGGTCTTCACGAGCTCGCCGCAGAGGACCTCGACCGCGCCCCGTCCGTCCGCTCCCGTGGTCCGCGAGTCGCCGAGCTTTCCCAGCGCCTCGATCGCGAGCTGGCGGACGGCGTCGTAGCGGCTGTAGAGGTACCCTTCGTCGAGGAGGAGCCGGATGAGATCGGGGCTCCGCATCCGGAGGAGCTTCTCCACGCCGGACCGGATCCAGAGGTCGGGCTTCCAGCTCATCGAGCGCCGGATCGTCTCATCGAGGAGCGATCGCGCCTCGTCGAGCTCTCTCGCGGTCCGGCCCGCCCGCGCCTCGTCGATCCAGGCGAGGGCCTCGTCCCTCCTCGCGGCGGGAAGCCCGGCTCCCGAGGCCCGCCCGACCCAGCTCCGGGCGATGGGGTAGAGCCCGAGCTCCGCCGCCCGGGTCCAGGCCGACAGGCAGAGATCCCAGCGCTCGCGATCCACCTCGCCGGGGGCGAGGGCCCGGACGCTCTCCTCGGTCGGCGCGTCCGACCGGAGGGCGGCCAGTCGATCGAGGAGGTCGAGGGCATCCCCGTGCGCCCGGAACCATTCGTCCACGGCGGAGTCCACGAGCTCTCCGTTCGGCGAAAGGAGCGGCACCGCGGAAATCGACTCGATCCGCGCCCGCGCGTCCCGGAGCCGTTCGCGCACGTCGCTCGCCTCCGCGAGGAGCTGCTGCTCCCGCTCCTCGGCCTCGCGCCCCCGCTGCCAGCGGTGGAGGCCTGCGAAGACGCCGGCGAGGACCACAACGGCGGCCGCGGCGATGCTCGCGGCCTTGTTCCGCTTGACCCACTTGACGAAAACCTGGATGAGGGTGTAGCGCGCCGCGGAGAGGACGCGCCCCTCGAGGAACGCCTCGACGTCGGCCTTGAGCGCCTCCACTCGGCGGTATCGATCGACCGGGCGATGCGCCATCGCCTTCAGCACGACGGCCTCGAGCTCGCGCGGGATCGCGGCCTCCGGCGCCCGCGCCGAGGGCGGGACGAGTTCCCCCGCCGCGACCTGGGCGACCACCTTCCACGGGTCGCGCCCCTGGTACGGCGGCGCGAGAGCGAGTATCTCGTAGAGGATCGCGCCGAGCGAGTAGACGTCGCTCCGGCGGTCGACTTTTTCCAGGTCGCCCCGCGCCTGCTCCGGTGGCATGTACGCCGGAGTCCCGAGGACGGTCCCGTCGAGCGTCTCGAGCGACGGCTTCCCGCTTGCCGCCTGGAAATGGCCGCTCTCCGAAGCGCGGTCCTCTTCTTGTTGTTTTTGTTGTTCCTGACCACTGACCACTGACCACTGACCACTGACTTTGGCCAGCCCCCAGTCCATGAGGAGCACCTCGCCGAACTCCCCCACCATCACGTTGTCCGGCTTGAGGTCCCGGTGGATCACCCCCTGCGAGTGAGCGAAGGCGACCGCGTCGC
>JACQVV010000563.1 GCA_016209595.1 Planctomycetota bacterium | reverse complement strand
TCTTCGTCGAGTCGCTCCGCGTGGGCCGGGTGGCGGGGCGGGGGGAGACGCGGGTGTGTCGCGACCTCCTCGCGGCCGAGGCCGCGACGCTCTCGCGCCTGATCCAGAGGATCCTCGACTTCTCGCGGATGGAGGAGGGCACGAAGGCCTTCCGATTCCAGCCCGTCAGGCTCGCCGACGTCCTCGCGCGCGCGATCGAGCCGTTCCGCGCCCCGCCGGGACCCTCGCGATCCGGTCTCGCTGGCCTCGCGGTTTCGCTCGATGTCCCGGCGGATCTCCCACCGATCGTCGCCGATCCGCAGGCCCTGGAGGAAGTCCTCTGGAACCTCCTCTCCAACGCAAAAAAATACTCGCCGGACGGAGGGGAGGTCGAGGTCTCGGCCCGGGCCGCATCGGGCGAGTGCCGGATCGCCGTGCGCGACCGCGGGATCGGCATCCCGGCGCGTTTTCGGGAGAAAATCTTCGAAAAATTCTTCCGGATCGAGGACGATCGGACCGTCGCGGTCGAGGGGACGGGGCTGGGCCTCGCCATCGTCCGCCACATCGTGCGGGCCCACCGGGGACGGGTCGAGGTCGAGAGCGTGCCGGGTGAGGGATCGACGTTTACGGTGGTGTTGCCGGTGGGAGGAAAGGGCGGGAGTGCGGGCACGGGCACGGGCACGGGCACGGGAAAGGGAAAGGAATCGTGGAAACCATCTTGATCGTCGAGGACGACCCGGCGATCCTGTTGGGCCTGGAGAAGAACCTCCGCTACGAGGGATACCAGGTTCTTTCGGAGACGGACGGGGAGCGCGGCCTCGAGATGGCGATCGACAAGTCACCGGATCTCATCCTGCTCGACATCCTCTTGCCGAGACTCAACGGATACGAGATCCTCCGCACGCTCCGCAAACACGGAGTCCGGACCCCGGTGATCGCCCTCACGGCCAAGGACCGCGAGGACGACAAGATCCGCGGCCTGGAGCTCGGCGCGGACGACTACATCACCAAACCGTTCAGTCTTCGGGAACTGCGGGCCCGGGTCCACGCCGTCCTGCGGCGCGCACGGCGCTCCGAAGACCGGGTCGCGCAAGCGACCTTCGGCGACGTCGAGGTGGATTTCGAGGCCCTGCGCTGCCGGCGCCTGGACGAGGACGTCTCACTGACCACCCGGGAGTTTCGGTTGCTCCAGTTTCTCGTCGAAAACCAGAACCGGGCGCTCCCCCGCAAGGAGATCCTCGACCGGATCTGGGGCTACGACTACTACGGCACGAGCCGGACGATCGACAACTTCATAAACCGGCTCCGCGCCAAGCTCGAGGAGGACCCGAACCGGCCCCGCCACATCCTCACCGTGCGCGGGATCGGCTACACGTTCCGAGGAGACGACGCATGACGAGTCGAATCGCGTTCCTGGTCAGGGGGAGGGGAACAGCCCTCCTCCTTGCGGCGCTGGTCCTCACGATCGCCCTCGCCGGAGGGTGCCGCTCACGGGAGGCCAACTACTTCGACGACCCTGGCCAGATGGGGTACGACGACTCGCACCCCGATTCGTACCAGCATTACTACGGCGCCAACCGCGACCACTACTTCTACCACTACCCACCCGCCGATCCGGAGGCGGTCTACCGGAACTCCCGCGTGGTCGATTCGTTCGAGAACCCCGAACCGACCCCTTGACGGCCAGACGGCCGAGAGCAAAAGGAGTGAAGAGGATGAACCGACCAACCACCTGGGTCCTGCTCCTCGCCGTCCTTCTCGCGGCGGGGACGCTCTCCGGCTGCCAGCACGAGCGCTGGGACGAGCACGGCCTCCACTACTACGTGAGCGAGGACCAGCACTACGACTACGCCTACTGGGCCGGCGAGGACCTGTACCGGCCCTCCTACGAGGCCGACTACCACGTCCACCACTACCATCACTAGGAGGCGAGCCGTGCGAATCCTCTTTCTGTCGGCGCTCGCCGCCCTCGTGCTGGCGGGCTGCGAGTACACCGGGAAGCAGTCGTACACGCACGACGGGAACTACGCCGGCGTCCGGGAAAAGACCTATCCCGACTACATGGACGGCTACGCCGGCGAGCGGTCCGGGGCCCACGGGGTGCACGAGCACCCGTACTAGCCAGTGATCAGTGGTCAGTGGTCAGTGATCAGTAACAGCCAAACAACCGGTGATCAGTAACAGCCAAACAACCGGTGATCAGTAACAGCCAAACAACCGGGCAGCCAACCAGGCTTCAGCCTGTGGTCTTCAGGCTTCAGGCGGGAATGCGGCAGCCGTCCGCCGCCCGGTCCGTCCCCCAACGAATGGAGAGGAGTCAATGCCCGTGCACTGGCTGCCGAGGAGCTACACCCGGGTCATCCCGTACCTCGTCGTCTCGGGGGCCACCGGGCTGGTCGAGTTCATCGAGCGCGCACTCGATGGGAAAACGACCGAGCGAGTGCCTGGCGA
This sequence comes from Planctomycetota bacterium, assembly GCA_016209595.1. Taxonomy (GTDB): domain Bacteria; phylum Planctomycetota; class JACQVV01; order JACQVV01; family JACQVV01; genus JACQVV01. The sequence goes on along the minus strand of JACQVV010000563.1, from coordinate 410 downwards.
TGACGGGACCGTCCGGCACGCCGAGGTGAGGATAGGCGACTCGATGGTCATGGTCGGAGAGGCCGGAAGCGCGAAGGAGCCGATGCCGGCCATGCTCTACGTGTACGTGCCGGACGCCGACGCCACGTACCGGAGGGCGCTCGCGGAGGGCGCGACCTCGATTCAGGAACCGGCGGACACGTTCTACGGCGACCGCAACGCGGGCGTGAAGGACCCGTGCGGCAACCAATGGTGGGTCGCGACGCACAAGGAGGACCTCACCCCCGAGGAAATCGCGAGACGGGCCGCAGCGCTCGGGAAGAAGTAGGGCGATCGAGGAGAGGCGAGCCGACCGCCCTCGATCCCTCGTACCGCAGCCACGCGGAGGAGAAGGGTAGAGTGACACCGTGGCGACGCGCGCGACACTGGAC
>JACQVV010000562.1 GCA_016209595.1 Planctomycetota bacterium | reverse complement strand
GTCGAGAGAGTCGAGGAGGCGAAGCCGGTCCTCCTGGCGCTCGTCCGTGATCCCCGGTGGGACGATCCCCTCGACCTCGAAGCGCGGCCGGTTCGGGTCGCCGCCCGTCGCGAACGGCTTGTGCCGCTCGCCGAGGAACCCTTCCTCAGACACCCGATTGGCGGCGACCCAGCTTCCCCGGCCCCCCGTCGTCAGAAACATGCCTTGACCGGGAGAACGGCCTCCATCTATCCTGCCCAGCGTCGCAATCCCAACTGGTACTTGTCGTCCCCCCCGAGCCCTGTAGGCCCTGAGACCACAAATCCGAGGCGCACGGCATGGATACTCCCAGACGTCATGACGACGTGTTCAATGAGCTCGTGAGCCACACCGCCGCACCGGATACGCAGAGAGCGATACTGGCGTCCTTCATTCGGCAGGAGCCGGCCCCAGAAACGATGCACCTCGACTGCAAGCGCTGGGACGCCAGTAGCTGGAAGCGCCACTACGCGAAGCAGGTGTCGGGGATGGCCAATCAGGAGGGGGGTCTGATCATCTGGGGTGTGGAATGGGACGACTTCCAGAAAGCGCCACCTCGATATGTCGGAGTGCCGGGCGCATCCGAGATCACGCGTGAACTCACCGGCATCGCCAAGCAAGCGACGGACCCTCCGGTGAACATCACGAATCTCTCCATACCCGAGAGCGCATTGCCGGATCGCAGCACTCTCAAGGGCGACGGCATCGTCATCACCCACATCCCCGCAAGCGAGACCGCCCCTCACCGAGCCAGCATGGGGGATGAGCGAGGCCGATACTTCATCCGCAACGGTGACCAGACATCCGTAATGTCCCATGCACAACTCCAGGACATGTTTGGGACTCGCCAACGTCCGAACCTGTACCCGAGCGTGCTGGCGAAGCCATTCACCGACGAAAAGGGCGAGCATCTGCTGTGGACCACGTGGGACGTGATCAATCACGGACGAGGTGTCGCACTCGCCACGACTCTCGAGATCTCCTTTTCCCTCAAGTACGGCAAGGACGCGAAATCGTCTGCGCTCATCCGGAAATGCCATATCAGAGCGCGGGCAAACGACACCGCTGGGGCCGGTTCCAGTAGCGGCCTCACAGATACCCATGCATTCGCGCAGGCGTACATTCCATACACCGGGCAACCCATACGATCCGAAGGCGGGCACGCACAGATCGTCAGTGTGTACTTCAATCCGCAGCCGCTCATCAAGCACATTAATGACACCTATCCGAGTGATTACCAGCTTCACATCGGCTGGATCACAGGCGCCCAAGGAATGCGCCCCCGGCGAGGCACATTCCGGCTTGGCCTCTCTCAAGTCCACGTTGGCTGCTTTGAAGACTTCCTCCGCGGAGAGCGGGGGGTGACGCAGGTCTCATGCGAACCCACCAATACCACGGAGAACATGGTCGAGATTCGACTATGACGCAGACGACACGAGGTCAAGAGGCCGCGACCAGCACCAAGGCGCCCGGTGCAGCACCTCCACGCACCGCCCTCTCTGCCAACATGAGTGAGACAGTCGGCCCCCCCGAAATTACTGTAGAGGGCGAGGAGGCTGTCGTGGATGGCAAAGGTCAAGAAGACCCTGATGAGGAAACCGCAGGTGCAGGCTGTGGAGAGGACGAGCCCGCCCCCGGGGGCGGGCTCGTCGGCGGGTGGGAGCACGACGAGTTCCGCGGCGCATGTCCCGGATCCGGAGGTGCCGCCGCGCGCGGTCCGGCGAACCTTCACCGCTGAGTACAAGGGAAGGGTGCTGGAGGAGGCTGACGCGTGCACGGAGCCGGGAGAGATCGGCGCGCTCCTGAGGAGGCACGGTCTCTACTCCTCCCATCTGACCAGCTGGCGCCAGAAGCGCGCTGACGGCGTGCTGGCCGGTCTCGCTCCTCGGAGACGTGGTCGGAAGGGGCGACCGAAGAATCCGCTGGTCGAGGAGGTCGCGAGACTGGAGCGGGAAAACAAGAAGCTCCTCGCCCACGCGGATCGTGCCGAACGGCTGGTGGAGCTCCAAGAGAGAGTCGCGGAGCTCCTGGGCGATCCGTTGCCTCCCGCGCCCCTCGAGCTCGAACCGGAGTCGGAGGCGCGGCCGGTCCGAGCGAGACGGAGGAGATGATGAAGATCGTCGAGGAGAACGCTGCTCGGGACGGCGTGGCGCCGACGTGCGCAGCCCTTGGTCTGCCGCGCGCGACGTGCTACCGTCGGAGGCGGCCACGAGCAGCTTCAGGCCCGCGGCCGCCGCCCCGGAGGGCACTCTCGGCAGAGGAACAAAGCTGGATCGAGTAGCCAACGCGGCGCGAGTATCGCGTCTGGAAGTGATGATCGAATTCCGCTTCCAGGGAATAGTCACGCACCGACATCGGGAGTCGGACCGAGGGTCGGTCTTTGCTGGGTGGTGGCAGAACGGAGGAGTGGTTCAAGGAACTCCCGCAGCTCCTGTTCATCGGCAACGACCACCATCTTCTCCTGGGTGAGCGCGCTCCTGAGCGCCTCGGAGGGTGAGTGCCAGGCCCACACGCATGCACTGGAGCGGAGCCTGGAGAGGACCGGGTCGGAGTCGATCTCGTGGAGTAGCAAGGCGAAACGAGAGCGATCCTCCGCGATCTCTCGGTCCACGACGAGGGCGACCGCGTGATCCTTCATCTTGGCCTGGTCGAGCTGGCGCTCGGGTGGGAGGCGAACGCACACGACCGGGTACTTTCCCCAGGGCAAGCATCGGGATGCCGCGGTTTCGCTTCCCTTGCCCAGCGCGTAGATGATGCGGACCCTGAACTCCTCGGTAACTACGTCCCCGAGGAGTCGAACGGCTTCGTCGAGCCGATTGAGCTCTCGCTCGCACTCATCGCTGCTCACGGACTTGGGTCCGTACCAGGGAGCGAATTCCACTTGGGGCAACTCGGTGACGATCTCGGCGCGATGGGCGAACGCATGTCGCCAGGGCTCAACCTGCTCAAGTGCAGTCTGGACCGACTCAAGTTCGCGGATGTTTCGCGTGACCTTCCTGACGAGCCTGAATTTTGCCGGGAGGGGTGCGCGTTGGAATCTCTCGAAGAGCAGCCTCTCGAACAGTTCGCGGACCGTCACCCGCCCTGGCAGTGCCTCTCGGACCACATTGGTGGGCAGGCCTTCCTTGCCCTCCAGGAGATCGAACAATAGTCGCGGGGTTCTCGTCACGGCGAACTTCAACACCGACTCCAGGAACACCTCAACCGCGGCCAGAGCGAGAATGACGGCCGTCCCAACGCCGAGAGATTCTTCCCTGGTAGGAGGGAGTATCCGATTCGCCGGGGTGAGGGCGTCCAGGACGTACCGCGCATCGTGTAGGTGGTTGGCCCACGCCTGGATCAGGCCGTTCTCTTCTCGCTTGTAGGAGTAGTTCTGCGGACGTGACATGACAGGTTCCTGCCTTCCTCCTCATGCCAGGGTTCTCGGAGCAGCATGGCGGCCCGTGCCCGTCGGGCTCGCCCGCGCCGAGCGACACGACATCCACTCCGGCGGCGCGGGACGTGAAGTTCCCCCCGGGCAGCTTCCCTCCCTGGTGGCTCGAGGCGGCCTGACGTCCGCCGAGTACTCCACGAGGACGAGGACCGCGCGCACGACGACGCCGGGGAGCTTGTCGCCATGCTCGACGCTCCGCGCTTCCACGACGCGCGAACGGAGCTCTCCTGGCCCGCGCCGAGCCCCCTCGATGGGCTCGTGGCGGGTGGGATCCCATCGAGATGACCTCTTGAGCGGGTGGTCGGGCAGTCCTTTCACCCCTTCGAACACGGGGTCACTCTGGGAGCTGACACCGCTTCTCTGGGGCGATCTTCTCGGCCGTCCGGCGGACCCGCCGGACCGTTTCGAGGTAGAGCTGCTGCGGCGGGAGGACGAGCGTCGCCCTCACGCCTCGTCCGATCTGCAGGGCGCTGGCCGGCGTAAACCGCTCGTCTAGGATGACCGCGTGAGGAGGTTGTCGGGCGGTCCTTTCGCCCCATCGACGAGCGGGTCACTCGGGGACGTGACACCGCTTCTCCGGGGGAGGACCTCCCTATCACGCGGATCCTTCGAGTGCTCGACTCGCCTCCTCCGGACTGGCCAACTCGCGAACCTCCTCTTCCTTCTGCACCACGAGAGAGGCGCGGAGGGCTCGCAGTACCTTCGAGAGACTCTCCATGGAGAAGTCCCCCTTGCCTGCCATGATTCGGCTCAACTGGCCTTGGTCGACACCGGTCTCCATGCAGAACTTGTACCGGGAACCGTACCGTTCCTCGATCAGGGCAAGGAGATAGTGCCGGTAGTCCGGGGGCGATGCCTTGCCTTGCGCGATCCCAAGACGTGCCTCGAGATCGTCGCAGATGCGGTAGAGAGCCGACCGGTCCTCGATGCCGCGCTTTGCGAGTTCCTTCATCCACCACGACGCAAAGCGCGTCCACTCCGGCTGTGCGCGGTATCTTTCCACCACAGCAGCGAGTGCCTCACGCTCTTCCTTGTTCACGGCACCCAAGTCCACGGCGCGCCCCGTCATTGTTACAAAGACCTTCTTGCGCAGCACATTGGAACCATCTTTCTTACGAAGCATATTACATCCATTGTCAGAATAGCCAGTTCGTCACATCGTCGCCACTCATATCGCCACGAACCGCGTGCTCTCCAAATCACCCAGACGCGGGGTCTCCCTCCAAGTATCCCTTCTCCAAATCCTGCAATACGTTGCGGCCCTCGCCCTGAACGACGAACAGGATGGCCAGCTGGTCGAACGAATTGGTTGCTCGAGCGAGAACCTGCGCAAGATCGTTCACCTTGCTCTCCTCGACCAAGACTGTGTACTTCCGGCTCTCGTCGTCCTGGGGCTTCCCCGTCGCTGGATTTACCCAACCGCCCGGAAGCAACTCCAGGTCTCTGATTACTCTTGTGCACTCTGGTCCTGTCCACCCGCCCGCGGCTTTGTACACCTCGTTCCGCAACAGCCCCCATAGCATCGCCACATGTTGGTCCTTCGGCTCAGAGTTGCGCCTGATGGGGATAACAAACCATGTCTCGATTCCAGCAGGCGATGTCTTGATTCCAGAAAACCATGCCTCACTTCGCCTATCCGACGGTGACTCGGGCATGACGGCTCCTTACTTGCTCGCCAGACAAGTATAGTCGCCTACTTGACACCGGGTCAAGTCCTTTTTTGGTCTCTACCTCGCGCAGGAGGGCCCCGAGAGGCGCCCGCCTTTAAGGGGGGCGGGGCGAATGGAGATCTCTGTCACGAGATGCTGAACCGGAGTTTCCCGGCTCGACGCCAACCGCCGCTCGAAGGCCGGCACGGGTTCTGGGGGGACCCCCTTTCTGGAACCCCCTTCCTAGCGGCCTCTTCTCGGGGACGTGCCACCGCTTCTCCGGGTCACTCGGGGACGTGACACCGCTTCTCCGGCCAGAAGATCGCGGCGGAGGGAGATGCCTCTGGCCTTCATCCGAGGATCGTGTCAGCCGGGCATCGGACACCGGCCGGAGCACGGTTCCGGACGTGGATGTAGATCATCGTCGTGGCGACATCCCCGTGGCCGAGCAGCTCCTGGATGGTTCGACCAGGGGTGGCAAGCACCCTGGAGCCAGGGCTTCATGTGGTGGTAGTCGTTGTTGCTCCTTCCCTCCTCGCATCCCGGTATAGCAAGTCGAGATTCCACTCCCCTGCCTCGCCGTCCTCGGGGTGGACGCTCTGCGCGAGCAGGTTGATGCCCTTCACGTGCAGGTACACTCGCGCCTTCTCCATGTACATCTCGCGCACCTTCTTGGGCAGCGCCCGCAGCCGGGCCATGTCCTGTTCGAGGTCGGCCGACTCGAGCACGACCGCACTCGTCTCGCCCTCCTTCAGCAGCTCCTCGGTCACTTCGTTCTCTGCGAGCTTGCCCAGGTGCTTCCGGGCGACACTCGCCAGCCGGCGCACGTCGCGCGCGAGCGCCTTGAAGTCGCCGCCGCGCGCCTGCATCCGGCCCAGGTCCTCGGGCACGTCGATGCCCGCCACGAGAGCCGCCTGGACTCGCTTCACGAGGACGCGGCGCCAGATCTTCGCCTTCTCGAGCGCCTCGCCCTGCGCGATCGTCTTTTCCTTCGCCTCCACGGCCATCGCGTCCCGGTCCGTGATGGCCTTCTCGAGCTTGGCGACGGAGCTCTTGAGCGCCTCGATCTTGTCGGGTTTCACGATGGCGGCGGCGTCGGGGTCCTCGGCCAAGAGCCGAAGGGTGTGGCTGCCCTGCGCCTTGACGTTGTTCGCCCGGAAGCGCGCGCCCAAGAGCAAGAGCTCGTCCGGCGTCCAGTCGCGCTTGAGCTTCACCTTGCCCTTCGTCTTCTTCGCCTTCTTGGCCATGAGCCTCCTTCCCGGGATCCAGTCGCGGGTCACGTCGGGGTCGCCGGGCGCCCGCCCGCGCGGGTCCCTTGACGGCCGACTACTTGTCCTTGCCCTTCTTGTCCTCCTCGGCCTCCTCGTTCTTCTCGTCCTCGGGCGGCGGCTTGGGCGGGTCCACCTTGCGCGACCGCACCTTGCGATAGAGATGGTCGAGGTTGTACTTCTTGCGCGCCTCCGCGTCCTTGGTGTGTACGCTGCTGGCGAGGAGGTTGATCTGCTTCACCGCTAGGTACACCAGCGCCTTTTGGACGTACATGTCCTTGACCTTCTCGGGAAGCTTCGCGAAACGCGCGATGTCCTGCTCGGTGTCCACGTCGAGCAGCGCGGCGGCGAGCTCCCGGCCCGCCTTGACGAGTTCGGGCGTGATCTCGACCGCGGCGAGCGTCTCGAGGGCCGGTTCGGCCAGATTGGCGAGGCGCTCGACGTCGTGGGCGACATCGGTGATGCCCTTTCCGCCCTGCAGCGAGGTAAGCCCTTCGGGCACGTCCAGGGGTACCAGGGCGGCGGCCTTGGCGCGGGCGGTGATGGTTCGCCGCCAGACCTTCGCGCTCTCCAGCGCGTCCCCCTGGTCGATGGTCAGGTCCTCGGCCTCGGCCTTCATGATTTCACGGTCGTTCATGGCGGCCGTGAGCTTGGCGAGCGCGTCGGCGAGCTCCGCCAGCCGCGCCGGCTTGACCAGCGCCAGCACGGGGGCGTCTTCCCCGACCAGGCGGTGGGTGTAGGCGCCTTGCGCCCGAACGTTGACGGCGCGGCGCCGCGCGCCTATCGCGATCAGCTTGTCCCGCGGGTGCAGCGAGATCATGGCCCAGCCCTCCCTTGCGTTGGCCTTGCCAGAATAGAGAGTCTCCGGGAGGTAGGTCAAGGGTCTTTCTCCCCGGGAGCCGCCGATCTTGGCGGTGGCGGCGGACCCGAGCGGGGCTCGGGGAGCCGCCGACGGAGGCCGGTTGGCGCGTGCAGGGGATCGGGCTCAAGGCCGCGGGTCACGGCGCCGCGTTTACGGTTCGCGCGTCTGCACCCGCGAGGGACCGGGCGGTGGGTGAGGGTGGCGCGTCCGGGCCGGCGAGTCGCTCCTCAGTAGTGGCGAGTCGCTCGTCCGTGCCGGCGGGGCGCTCGTCCGGGGCGGCAGGCCGGTCGTCCGTGGTGGCGGATGGCGCGGCACCAGGGGCGGATGGGCGGTCCGCGCCGGCGAGCGACCGCGCCGGACCGGCGGAACGGTGCGCGGCACTTGCGGCTCACGCATCTCGACCTGCGGTTCGCCGGGCGGCGGGCGCGGCAGGCTGGGCGCAGCGCGCGGGCGCGGACGCCGAGCGCAGACGGTCAAGCGCAGCGGGCGGGCGCAGTTGCCCCGGCTATTCACAGCCCCCAACGGGGTGTCTCAAGAAACCGTCACTCGGCGAGGTGACACCGCTTCCGGGTGACCGGAGTCTCGGGCTCAGGGAAGTCCACGCTCGTGGATCTCGTCCTCCGGCGCGTGCTGGAGAAGAGGCTCTTCGGCTCCGGCCCCGAGCCGGGGAAGCACGCGAGGCTCACCGGCGCCCAGCTCGTGGAGAGCTTGCCCAGCGGCTCGTCGAAGTGCGCACTGATGGACACCACGGATCCCCGGAGGAGGTAGCGCGAGCTCCTCTCGACCCAGACCGCAGGCTCGGGAACGATCCCCGCCATGGGCTTCCCCCGGCGCGTGACCACGAGCTGCTCCCCCCCCCTCGATCTTCTCGAGCAAAGGGTCCAGCCGCTCCCTCAGCTCCCGGACGGATACGTTGCGAGTCACGTACACAATCTAGATGGTCAGCGTACACTCCGCAAGGACGCCGAGTCACTGCGCTCACTCTTCGACGTGATCTCGCCGCCTTCGTGCGTGGCGCAGGCGCTCTTCGTTCGACGGTCTCGTCCCAGGTGATGAGGTCGCTTCCCCTGTCGCTAGGCCTTCGCTTGGCTGCTTTGCGGGGGTCGCCGAGCGTTCGCTCGAGGGCGTCCCGTCGAGCAGGCGGTCGAGGGCGGCGAGGCCCACCCGACGATCGAGGAGGCCGGCCGCGTACGCCCTTTGCGTCTCGAACGAGAGCAGGCAGCGCAGGCACGCGCGTTCGCAAGCTCTGTCGTGCGCCGCCGGATCATTGCCGCGCAGGACGCATCGCGCCTCCTCGATCCACTCGCGGCCATGGTTCACGGCGAGGTCGAGGATGTGGCCGCTCCCACCGGGGGTGTTGTCGTAGACGACGGGCGTGAACCCGAGATCGCGAGGCAGGACGAGTGCCCCGAGCTCGCGGCCGTCGACCTCGAGGCGGCGGGCGCCCGCCTGCTGGAGCGCCTGGGCAAGCGTCGTGGCGGTGACTTCGTCCACCGGGCCGCCAAGAGCCTTGGCGGGCTCCAGGACCAGGAAGTCCGTGCGCTGCCGCGCGCCCAGCACCTCATTTCGCAGGACGGGGGCGATCTCCGACTTCTTCCAGCAGGGAGACTTCCAGGTCGGCGGACGGTCGATCGGTCGATGCCGCTCGAAGTCCCTGGGCATGTGTTCCCGACCATGTTGGTACGGCGACACCTCCGCGTCGGCGTAGCCGCAACGGAGGCAGATCGCGAAGCCGTTGTCATCAGGCGGGGGTTGTCCGCCGTTCCACACGAGGATTTCGCCCTGCTCCACGTAGGTGCCCGAGACCCCGTCGATAGCCGCGAACGGTTCGAAACGCCGTGTTCGGCTCTCCTCGTCCACGTGGAGGGTGCTCGCTACGAGCCGGGTCTCACCCACGCGCTCGATGCTCGTCATGAAGGACGGTCGCTCCCAGTCCGCGGTGCGGAACCCGTGCCGCGGGAACAGCACCGAGCGCTGCGCCGCCGTGGGCGCGGAGCAGAAGGGGCAGAGGGGGGCCTCCGGCGTGAGCCAGTAGTGATCGTGCCCCTTCTGGCAGGTGCCGAGGTACCCGCGCATGTCCGGCTCGGCATTGATGCTCTCGCCGGTCCAGTGCTTGAGGAGTCCACGGGACCGGATCGTGCGCCCCCCTGCGATGAGGACCGCGCCAGGCACGTACTCGGCAAGCGCGAGGAGGCCTGGACGCTCCAGGCGGAGGCGCTCCTCCGGCCGGCCACCGCTCTCTTCGTCGCTCGCGTCGCTCACACGCAGGCTCACCACTCCGATCGGGAAGCCGTACCGGGGCAGGAACCCCCGGTCGGCGAGGCGTTCGATGACCGTCAGACTCGAGAGGTGCAAGAGCTGGTAGCGGATGCGATTCGCGAGGCGGCGCTGGTCCTCTCGCACCCCGCACCAGGCATCGAGGAGGGGATCGAATTCGCGGCGAAAGTCCTCCAGCGCGCGCGAGAGGCTCGACGCGGCCTGGGCCAGGAGCGCTTCGCGCTCGGCCGCAGCGAGGGGTGTGCCGTGGAGCAGGCCATCGAGCGCCGTGGTGACCTCAGGCGGCGTGGCCACGGCTTCGGCCCTGAGCGTCGCGACGAGTTCATCGCCCAGGCCCTGATGCTGCGACGGCACCGGCGGGCGCTCGCCGTCCCCCCAGAGATCCGGCGCTTGCCGCCCAGCGAAGGCACCCATCCGACCGAGCACGTGCATGGCTCCCGCCTGGCCACGCGCTCGATCCCGCATGAAGCGCGCGAGGAGCCAGGCGTGGACGTGCCGTCGAACGACGCGCTCACGGTCCTCCAGCACGCGCGGCCTCCGGAGCGGCCGGGCGAAGTACCAAGGCACGTCGTCGAAGACGGCCGCATCGTACGGCCCCGCGCCCGCAAACGTGAGCACGAGGGCGCTGCCGTCCGTTCGCCGGCCGGCGCGGCCCGCCCGCTGGAGGTAGTTCGCCCGTCCCGGAGGGACGTTCGCCAGGAGAACACCGTTCAGGGCACCGATGTCGACACCAAGCTCCATCGTCGTCGTGGAGCTCAGGACGTTCCGAGCCCCGAGCTTGAAGAGGTGCTGGAGACGCTGGTTCTCGTGGGGGGAGAGCTGCCCGCTGTGCTCCTCGGCCCAGAGCCCCATTTCGAGTGGCCCTCCCTGCGCCTGCAGCTCGCGCCGGGCGCGGCCGTAGCGGGGATCCTGGTCCGCCTCCTCGAATGTGATGCGCTCGAGCGTTCCGTTGGAGGCAATCTGCGGGGCTGACCGGAAGGCGGTCGTCGCGTAGAGCAAGCCGCTCACCCGGCAGCGGTAGATCGCCTCCGGGCGGCAAAGTGCGAGCCGCGGTAGTACGATCCGGACTGCCTCGACGTCGCCGCCTGTCGATGCCCTGCGCGCCTCCCTCTCGAGCCAGCGCCCCGAAACCCCAACCTGGTGGATTTGACGAAAGGCAGCGGTGAGAAGCCGCTCGATCACTTCGCCTCCGCCGTCCATGGCGAGCGCGGTCGCGACGTGCCCGCCGAGGATCCGACGCCTCCCGTTGGCCCTATCTTGAACGAACGAGACCATCTCGTAGCCAGTGTCTCGTTCGGAGCAGTAGCAGCCGATCGCGTGTGGGCCGAAGGGGTAGGCGCCATCGTCCTCGGGGCTTCCGGAGGTGATGCAGCCCTGCTCCCGGAGCGTGTCGCAGAGAACCGCGAGAAAGTCGCTCCAGGCGGAAGAAGCCAGCGCGGCCGCGCGCCCGGCCGCCGGCAGGCCGGCCAGCACCTCCGCGGGCGGGGCGCACGAGTCGAGCCCCGGATACCGCACCGCTACGAGGCCGGCCGTCTCGAGCGAGAGCCTAGGCCTGCGCTGACTGGCGAGCTCCCGGGTCACGAAGACCGCGCACCGGCGCACGATGGCCGCGCGGTTCCGGTCCCAGACCGCTTGCCCGTACTGGTCGGCACGGTGGTGGCGGCCCTCGTCGCGATCGAGCACCTGCGAGAGTAGATCGGGCTGCCCGCGCAGCTCGGCCGCCAGGTCCTCGAGTCCGACGCCGGCGCGCGCGCGGAGGAGATCCTGCTCGGCGCGCTCCACCGGCCCGCGCGGGACCTTCCCGGCGGCGTAGAGCTCCCGGCTCTCTCTGGCATGGGCCTCGAGCATCTTGAGGTAGTCGGGCGATACCTGCGGCAGGGCGCGAAGGAGCGCTCGACGGACGAGCTGAATCTCGTGTTGCAGCGTGAGGGCGGGACCGAGCTGGGCGGCTCGGGCGCGGCTGTCGCTGAAGGCGAGTATGCGCCGTCCGCCCGCGGGAAGCACGGCCGTCGAGCGCCCGGGTCCCACGTCCATCTCGGAGAGGAGTGTCTCGCAGGCGATGGAGAGGAGCAGTGAGCGTGCGGCCCGAAAGTCGCCCGGCTTCTCGCTTTCATGGCAAGTCGGGCAGCTCCACGGCTCGCCGGGGCGCTCGCGCCCCCCGCGATAGATACAGAGAAGCGAAGTTCCACCGGCTCCGAAGCCGCTCAGCTCGCCGGTGCGGGGGTCCACGTACTGAGGATCCCCTGCGACTCCGGGGACCTCACCTAGGTCCAAGGCCCAAATCCGATCCGGCGAGGCACGCGGCGGTACCGGATCGGCGCGGCCCGATCGCACCCGGCCGCCGAGGAAGACGTCGCCGCAGCTCTCGCATCGCAAGAGCGAGACGACCACCGAGCCGCAGTGCGGGCAGCGGTCGCCCTCGAACGGGCCGATCGCACCGAGCCTCCGGAACCGGCGCTCACCTTTGCATTCGGGCGAGAGGCACACCGCGACCCCCGTGGGGCTCCTAAAGAGGAGGTGGAGCCGGTGCGGCAGCACGGGGTTCTCCTCCACTTGCTGACGGGCCGATGCGGCCAGGCGAAGGAGTTCGATCGTTGCCTGTAGCCCCAGATCGCCGTCAGGGAAGAGCTCGCCCGCCAGGTCGGCCAGCCGGACCACTGAGGACCCGCCGCGAGCTGCGGAAGTCGAGTCGAGCCGCTGGACGATGCGATGCACGAGGGGCGCACGGCTGAGAGCCTGGTGCAGCAGGATCGCGGCCCGGCCGCTCGCCTCGGCGTGCGCCGCCTTCACCGACTCCTGATCGCAGAGGCCCTCGAGAAGAGGGACGAGCCGGTCGCAAAGATCGGGCTCCTCGGAGAGCCGAAGGACCCCTCCGCTCTCGACGAGAGTGTGGGCTCCGGCGGTGACGTTTGCGGCGACTAGCGCCCCCGCCGCGATGGCCTGGTGAGGCGGCCGCGGCTCCGCAAGGAACCGGTGACCCTGGACGGCTCGCCCGCGTACGACACGTACCAGCTCACGTGGCTTCGACGTCAGCGTGGCGAAGAAGTCGCTGAGCTCGGCATCGTCCGCGTCTCCCAGCGTGGCCGAGGCGGCCGCGAAGAGTACCTCCTCCGACCGGAGCCCCGAGCGCTCGAGCACGCGCCGGAGCAGCAGCTGGATCTCGAGCGCCAGGGTCCCTGTATAGAGGTGCGCCTCGTCGAGGACGATGGCGTCGAGCGCGCGGTCGAAAAACCCGGCGTCCTGCGGCCGGGCGAGCATGTATTCGAGCATGGAGTAGTTCGTGACGACGATGTCGGGCGCTCGGTCGAGCACCGCCCCGTCCTCAAGCGGCTCCTGGCGCCGCGCCTGCTTCCTCGTGCGGACCCTGTGGGGTGCGTCTAGCTCTATCCCGCGGCCACGCGCCTCCTTGCGGTCCTCCGGTGTGTCGCTAGTGAAGTGAAAGAGCCGGAGCTCCGTTTGGCCGGCGAGCCATCGGTGAAGTCGCTCCACCTGGTCGAAGACGAGCGCGTTCATCGGGTAGAGGACGAGGCAGCGCATGCCCCGGCCGCCGTCCCGCCTGGGGGTGCGCGCGAGGAGATCGAGAGTCGGCAAGAGGAACGACTCGGTCTTTCCGGAGCCTGTCGGCGCGGTCACCACGAAGGTTGGTCGACGTCCGTCGATGTCAGGCAGCGCCGCCCGCATCGCCTCAATCTGGTGGAGGTAGAGTACGCGGCGGGTGAACGCCGCGCCCTCTGCGCGCCCGAGCTGCCTGAGCAGATGGCGATCGAACGTCACCCCTGGCTCCCGGCCGCCGGCGATGTCTTCGAGCGACCACGACGACGGTTCCGCCGGAAACGTCGCCTCGAGCCACAGGTCACCCACGAGTCCCCCGGCGTTCGGTGGTCCGCTCCAGATCGAACGAAGCGCTTGCGAGAGCCAGGGGTCGCGGACGAACAATCTGTCGCTGCAGAGGTCGACGAGGCGGTCTCGGATCGTGCTGCTCGCGTGCAGGCTATCGAGCATCTCAGAGGTCCGTCCCGGCCTCGGCGCGCGGTCTGCCGCCCTGGGCTTGTGCGAGCAGCGCCTGCACGATCTCCACGGCCGCCAGTGCCCGCATCTCGCCGTAGTATAGAATCTGTGTCAGGTTCAGGTGGTCGCGCGAGGTGAGAGCTTGACCGCCGATCACCACGACGGCCGCTCGGCTAGCGGACTCGCGGAGGAATGCCTCGTCGACCCCGAGCGCCTCGGCCCAGGCGGAGGTCCGGCGATAACTCGCCGCGTCGCGCACCCAGGCTTCGAGGCCGCGGAGCGTGCGCTCGCACATCCCATGCTGCCCGGAGCGGCGGAGTCCCTGGCGAAGGACGATGCCCGCCGTGATCGGGTCCACCCTCACGAGGTGGAGGAATGCGAGCTGGAGAGTGCTGTACTCATCATCGCCCTCGTGCGCCGGCTCAAGTTCTGCTTCGGCGTGCTCGAGGACTGTCTCGTAACCGCGCTCGACCAGCGCACGCTCCATCTCTGCGCGCGCTAGACGCAGCCGACTCCGCCAGAAGCCCCGGATCACCTCCTCTCCCCGCAGGACCGAGTTCAGGTCGCGCCCGAACGAGAAGCGGAGAGCCCAGAGGGGGTGCTTCCGGACGATGACGTCGAGCGCGTCTCGCACGTCGGTTCGAGCGACGGGAAGACGGTTCTGGAAGGCCCAGTAGAGGCCCGCGCGGAAGCGTCGTTCGTCAGTGTTCCACGCCGATACCGCCCGAGCGAGCTCCGGCCCGCCGACGCGGCCCAGGCACTTGTCCCGGTGGCGCAATGCGGCGCCGAGTGCGGGGGTCCCGGCCGATGAGTCTACGAGCACGGACTCGCCCTCCGTGATGCCGCCCTTCAGGCTTCGCGTCACGATCGAGCCATCCGATCGAAGGAGGTCGACCTCAAGTTCCTCCGCGAGCGACAGCGCCCGGGGTTCGAGTTCGAGCTGCGCAATGCCTCTACCCTCGTCGGCAAGCCCGAGCAGCATGCCCACATCGACTAGAGATACGGCGAGCACCTTGCGATCCTCCGGCTCCCAGTTGAATCGCTGGGGCACCACGGCGAGCTCGGCGCCGATCCCCGCGAGCTCCGGCTGGAGGTCGACGTCACGCGTGTCGAGGGGAAGGACGGGCCTTTCGCCCTCGAGGAGCCAGCTCTCGGCCGAGGCCCCGACATACCGCACGGGCCGCGCCAGAGCCTCCCAGCTGCGAATCTGTAGAGGATCGATGCCTGTGGGAGAGCGAACGTAGAAGCGCCGCGCGTCCGGCGCAGGCAGGATCGCAGTCGCCAGGTGGCGCCGGCCCCCAGCCTCGACTTGCAGCCGGGCGCGGAACGTCGCGGGCAGGGTCTTTCGGCCCGGTTCGCTCGGGAGCACGAGGCGGAAGCCCCCGGGCCCGTTCCGCTCGACGCGCAGGTCGTTCCTGCCGACGCGACCGCGAACGATCCGGAGATCCGCTGATGCCCCGCTGGTCGCGCGAGAGCTCCAAACGACATCCGACCCGACCGTGTAGGGTTCGACACCGAACGCGAGTTCGTACGGCAAGCACGCTCTCGCCTGCTCGGAGGGCCGTGCCTTCCAGAGCGGCTCACCGGAGAGCCGGAGCTCGACGCGATCGACGTCGGAGGCAGCAATGCGATACCACCGGCTGCCCGCGATCGAGACCGCAGCGGCGCTAGGCACGCCACGGAGCTCGAGGTCATCCGCGGCGCGGAGGACGATGCTCGCTCGGGGAGGGATCGCGGCTGTGAAAGGATCGGCGGCTCGTAGCCATTCGCCTTGCCGGCGCTCGATGAAGACGTCCACGTCCTCGTCCGGGGAGAAGACACGCAGGACCTCGCGGTGGAGGAGAGATCTGGATGCGGAGTGGACCTCGACTACGACTTCACCCCGAGCGAGGGCCGCGGCGGCACGCCCGGATCCGACGACCGGCACGATGAGCGGATCGGGATCGGCAAACGTATCATCTGCCTTTCGAAGCACCCGGATGCTCTCATCGCCGGCTGCGATGTCCACATGCGCGGTCCGTTCCGAGGCGAGGGAATCGGGCAGGACATAGTGGATCCGAAACTCGGGCCTCGCATGGCCCGCGTACGCCAGGGCGATTCGCGTATCCACCCCGGGCGAAGCCGTACCGAGGTCGAGCCGCTCACGCGCATGCCTCCGAGCGGTAGACAGGAGCTCGCCCGGGAGCCAGGGAGAAGGCGGGATCTCGGGGATCGTTCCGGAGCGGAACGCGCGGAGCGACTTCCAGGCCCGCGCAAAGCTCTCCGAACCGAGCAGCGGATCGTCGATGAGTAGGGTGGCCGCCAACGGCAGTGGCTGTAGGCCCGACAGCCAGAACGGCAGGCGCTCGAGGTTCCTTCGCGTGAACCCACACTGGAGGAGGATCGTGAGATACCAGCGGTGGTCCGATGCCCCGCGGTGGAGGACATTTCGGAGCGCGAAAGCCGACGTGGCGTCCTCGATCGCGAGACGCAGGTCATAGCGGGGCTGCTTGTTCAGGTCAAAGAGATCCGGTGCCGCCGGGAATGCCTCGGCGAGGTGCGGCCACAGCCGGTGCTCCGCGGCCTTCTCGCGGGCCACGATCGCCGCCGCCGCCAGGAAGCAGAGACCGAAGCGGCGCCGATCCAGGCGCGCCCCGACCTCGTGGGCCTGTCCGGCCCACTCGAGCAAACCGGCCTGGAGGGGCGGGTCGCCGAGGATCTCGCCTAGCGATAGCAGCCCGTCCTGCTTCCCGCGCAGGGCAACCAAGCGCTCGAACGCCTCGGCCGTCGTCATCGCCACGGCTCCACCTCCGGACCAGAATCCTACTGGCGGCGACCTCGCCATGGCCGCGGCCGACTCGTGCTACGAAACCTCCTTCTTCTTCCTGTCACCGACGCCCTTCAGGGCCCACCCGACGGCCTTCTTGGAGGTCTTCTTGAACCGCCTGCCCATCTCGACCATCACGTCGTCGAGACCCGGGATGAATTTCGTCGCCTGTCCGAAGACGGAATAGAGGACTAGGCTCACGACCATCGCCTCGCTCCCCGCGACCATCCGACGGCTGCGAAATTCAAACTGCGACTGGCCGGCGTGCGAGGCGTCCGGGCGGGGACGGCGTGAAGCCCGCGTCGGTCCAAGCGCCCGGAATCTCTCCCGCTAGCCCCATGAGCACGACCACAACCTCACGAACGCACATGTTCCGGGCCAACGAAGGCCTTGTCAAGCCCGCTGGCGCAAGGGCCTCACCGCGGGCACAACAAACCGCTCGATATCCCTCATGAGCATCCTGAACTCCTCCGGCGAGAGGGACTGCGCCCCGTCGCACCAGGCTTTCTCGGGCTCCGGGTGGACCTCGACCAAGAGCCCGGCCGCGCCGGCCGCGACCGACGCGCGGGCGAGCGGCGGGACGAGCGAGCGCTTGCCGGCCGCGTGGCTGGGATCGGCGATCACGGGGAGCGCGCACCGCTCCTGGAGAACGGGGATTGCCCCGACATCGAGCGTGAAGCGGAGCGCGTCGTCGAAGGTGCGGATGCCGCGCTCGCAGAGGACGAGACCGGCCTCGGCGTG
>JACQVV010000048.1 GCA_016209595.1 Planctomycetota bacterium | reverse complement strand
TCGAGTCTGGGGATGGTACGCGGTCTATGAGTTTCTATCCCCTGCTGATCGGGTCAAGGAATCGGTCCGCGTCCGCCTCAAGTGTCTGGGGCACATGGAGCGAAGGCCCTCGAAACGCGGATCTCGGTGTGCGGGGCTGGAACACCTCCCCCCGCACGCTGGCGGGTATCGAGGAAGGTCTTGGTGGCTCGGAGGTTCGGCATTCGCGGATGTCCCCGCGCCTGTTCCGGGGAGATGAGTGGCGCCAGGGACTTGCGCGATGTGGCGGGGCGGTAACGCGATCGGCCGGGGCGTAGGGGAAGACGGCGAGGCGGAAGGCGACTACAGGACCTCATCTCGCTCCTCCTCCACGTGACTACCGGTGCCGATGATCTCGGTGGCGGGGCGGCATCGGGCACAGAGATGGTAGACGCGGACGGTATCCGCCTCCAGGTCGATCTCCTTGCGGATCCGCTCGAGCATCTCGTGGTAGCGACCATCGGCGAGCTCGCCCTCGAACACGCTCTTCTGGACATGAGTCAGAAAGCCGCGCAGAGCCTTGATAAGCCGGGCCCTGATGCGATTCTTGACGACATCATAGCACACGACAACATACATCCGCGGGCTTCCTGTGGCTCTTCCCGGCGTGGGTTAGCGGGGGACAAAGGGATGGTACTCGATATCCTCTCCCTGGATGACGCGCGCGGCGTGGTAGATCTGCTCCAGGAGGATGTCGCGGAGAGAATAGCTGCCCCGGCGAGGGGGATAGTGGAGGCGATCCCGGAGCCGGCCATAGAGCGCTCCGAGGAAGACACGGCGTCCGGTGCCTCGCAGATAGACGGGGATCGGAGGCGTCTCGGCGGAAGGCGTCGATCCTTCATCGGTCATGGCCTCCCCGGTCCTGGCCGCCGTGGTCCCATCGTCCCCGTTCCTGGCCGCCGTGGTCCCGCTGTCCCTGGTCGTGGTTTCCACGGTCTCCGCCGGACTCCGGGCTTCCTGGGAAGCCTGGGGATCCGTAGGGGGCACGGGCCCTGGCTCGCCGGCGAAGGGATCGCGTTCGTCCTCTTCCGCCGGATCCCCGAAGTCCGCCGGCGAAAGCTGCCGCCGGTTGACGAGTCGCAGGACGAGCGAGTCGACGATGAGGGGACGAAACTCCTCGATGAGATCGAGGACGAGAGAGGGACGGCCATGCGCGGGCGCATGCAAGAATCCTGCCATGGGGTCGAGTCCGGCGCGGTAGACCTGCGACTCCATCTCCACGAGGAGCACGCTGTACCCGAACGAAAGGCAGGCATTCACGGGGTCCGTGGGAGGCCTCCGAACGCGCCGGGTGAAACGGAATCCGGGGTTTCTCAGGAGTCGGCCGAGACTGCCGAAGTAGAGAGCCGCGGCCCGGCCTTCAAGGCCGCGAAGCGCGTCGAGGTCGGCGACCGCCGGAAGATCGTCCACCACGCGCCGGAGACCACCGATCGCCGAGGCAAGGTCGAGATCCTTGATGCTCCGCTGGGCGCGCAGCATCAGGTTTCGCTGGTTCTGGACCTTTCCGGCGACGATCGAACGCGCGAAGCTCAGGCCGAAGTCGGAAGCCTGAAGTCGCGCGTACTGGGCGGACCGAAGGGCGACGTTGCCGGACAGAGGGCCGACGAGGCGCCCGCGATAGCGGCCCCTGCCCGTGAGCCAGACAACATCGATCCCGCGATCCAGGAGGGCCGCCACGGCGCCGTGAGTCAGTTCAACCGAGCCGATGAGGACGAGCTGGGAAAGGTCCTGAAGTCGCGCGCGGTGCGAGACCTCGCCGGCGCGACTCAGGACGAGGATCTCCCCGTCCCTTGCGACCCGGGTTCCAGGCTCAGTGACGGCAAGGATTCGCATGGCGCTCCAACCCTGGTGCTCCCCGTCCTTCCCGTCCTCGCGGCCGCGCCGCCAGCATCCGGCGCCGCGGGCGGGTTGCTTTCCCAGCGAAGTTCGGAGACGCCCCCGGCGACATGGAGCCGGTAGACACCGCCGGGACAGGGGACGCTGGGATCGGGCAAGGCGGCGAGCCGTACCATGAGGGCCTTCCCGAGATCGTCCACCTCGCCCTCGAGAGCTCGCAGCCGGTCGAGAGCGGCGCCGTAGCGGCGCGCGAGTCGCTCGAGATCCTCCACGGGCCGGACCTGGGGCGGGGAAACTTCGCCGGAATGCCCGTCGATATCCGGAGCGGACAGGTGCAGCACGGGGGTGGGGTAGTGATCCGGGGCGAAGGGGAACGGACAGTTGCAAGGGACTCGGCTCGTGATGTGCGGGATTCGCTGGCGGATCTTCGGGCACGAGATGGGACTGCCCGCGAGCCGGCTCTTGAGCAGGTTCTCCGAGGGGATATCGAGACATCGCGCGAGGAGCCAGTTCGCGGCGAGCAGTCCCTCCGGGTGATGGCCCAGCGTGTGCTTCAGCACGATCTGCTCGTCATGGGAGAGCCGCCGGTGTTCGTGGACCTTCTTCCTCAAGCCATCGAGAACGGCGCAGGAGGCGAACAGGTGTCGGATCGCGGGGTGTGTCTCGAAGTCGGCCTCGGTCCATGCCGGAGGGGGCTCGGGCGGGGGCGGGCCGAGGAGTGACCTGGCAGCGCCGCCGGCGTCGCCGGTGTCCTCTCCGCCGGCTTCCGGTCGAGGCGAGACAGCCGGGGTTTCTGCCTTCCAGGAGAGGAGCAGGTCCTCGACGACGCGCGGCGAGAGCCGCGGGACGCCCCGCAGGACGGGCCAGGGGTCGATCACCGGATCGCCGCGTTCGTCGAGGAAAGAGCTCGGACGCCCGGAGACCCGGTGCAGGCCGAGGGGGAGCTTGATGAGGTTCCCGAGCCCCTCCTTCCCGGGCTTCGCCTGCTTGGGGAAGAACTCCACGGAAAGGGCGCCGGGAAGGTCTGGCGCGAGCCGCGGGAGGAGCAGCCGGCCGAAAAGGTGGACGGCGCCTGCCGCCATCGGCGACTCGAGGAAGACCCAGAGATGGCGGCCCTTGTAGCCGCTGTTCTCCAGGAGCGCGGGCAACCCGAGGGCCGCGAGCCTGTCCCGGAGCACGATCCCCCAGCGGTGCATCTCGTCCCGCAACGCGGCGGCTCGCCCCGCGTCGCGCCGCGCTTCTTCCAGCGCTTTTCGCCGGACGTCGAGGTCGAGCGCGAAGAGCGCCACCGTGTTGTCGACCCGCAGGAGATAGATCCCGACGGTCGAGTTCCCGAGGAGATGGTTCATGGCGACCTGGTGAGACAGGGGCGCGTGGACCGGTGTGTAGCCGGATCCCCGTGCCGGGTCGAACCACTGGCGAGCGTGCACCCCTTCCCGGCCGGCGAAGAGGGCGAGGAAGCGCTGGACCTCTTCTGCCGAGGGCACCGCGACCTCCCCGGTCACCGGGAGATCGGTCTCGCTCTCTCGCGCCCGGATCTCCGCCCGGGCTTCGAGACGATGGACAAGCTCGGCGGCGATCCCAGCCCTCCGGGCGGCCTCCACGAGTTCCCGCAGACGCGGGGTCCGCCCCTCAGGGGGGAGGAGCCGCGCCATGGTCTCGAGCGCCGGGATGTTTGCCGGCTCCCGCGCGAGCACGGACTCCAGGAGGGGAAAGGCCCGATCGACGTCGCCCTGTTCTTCGTACGCGCGGGCGAGCGGCAGGAGCACGGCGGGATCGTCGGGTCTCGCGCGCGCGGCGAGAAGCCAGTGACGGAACGCGAGTCCGAATCGCCCGGCTTCCTCGGCCAGAGCGGCGATCGCCGCGTGGTCGGCCTCGCGATCGCGTACCGCCTCCTGGGCGAGCGTTTCGAGCTCCGCGATGCCGCCCTCGCGCGTCGAATCGTCGCGCATGCGACGCGCGATCTCTCCGATGGAAGCCACGCCGCTCATGCCGGCGCCCCCGGGCTTTCCTCTGCGCGCTTGCGGAGCTTCTTCAACTCGTCCCGCAGCTTATTGAGCTGGTTGGCCTTGAGACGAGGGGGCTTCCACACCTCGATCACGGCCTCCGCGAGGTCGGCTCCTCCCTGCTCGAACGCCTGGCGGACGTGGCTCTTGCCCTGTTCGACATCCCCCTGCCTGGCCTCGCTCTTCACCTTCTGGACGAAGGGGTGCCCGGAGAGGTCGGGTTTCGGGGGCGGAGGTGCGGCCGGCTTGATCGGAGCCGCCCGGGGCTCACCAGCTTCGAGCCAGTTGCACTTCTCGACGGCGAGCCAGCCGTACCCGGCGGCCTTCTTCGCGCCGATCCCCCAGGTCTCGAGAGCGTCGCGAAACGCGGCCTCGATCGCCTCGCGCCCGGCGGGGTCGTCTCGGTGCTCGGCGCGGCCGGCGGGGCGAGGGGGTTCGAGGATCGCCCGGAAGACCCAGCGGGTGCCCGCCGATACGGTGAGGAAGAACGCCGGAAGGGGGTTCTCCCAGTCGCCGGGCGCCTCGCCCTTCTCGTAGTACTTGTGATGATGCGGGGTGAGCACATCGACCTCTAGCTTGGCCGCTTCCCGAGGAAAGGCGTCGAGGAACACGAGCCGGCCGCGGACCAGGTGCGACTCGTCGCGCGGGAAGTTGTCCGGGTCCTTGAGGGAGCTCCCGAAGAGATGTCGAAGATCGGCCCCGAGCTCGCCAAGAAGATCGTCCTTGTGCGATTTCTCGACGAGCGAATCCCAGCCGCTATTGCCGGCGATCGTCTTCAGGAATGCGGCGCGGACCGCGCCCTTGAGAGAACTCCCGGGAAGGAACGGGACGCCGTAGACACGATGGAACATGAAGCCGTTTTCGAGAGGATGGGCGACGCCAAGCGCGCTCGCAAGCCGCGACTTTTGCTTCGCCTCGACCTCGAGAACCCAGCACCCGCGCGCGCGGGCGGACTCCACGATGACCTTGGCTCTCGCTTCGAGTGCCTGTAGGAACGGCTTGGCGGCATCCGAGCCCTGCTTTTTCACCACGTCCTGGAGGAGGTCATCCTTGCCCTCCTTCTTCGTCGGCCCGGACAGGGGGAGGAAACGCTCGAAGACGAGTCCGGGATTGTCGAGCGGGTGCTTCCACCAGCCGGGCTTCCACTCGATCGGGGACTTCAGCGAGAGGGCGGCCGCGGTGTCGCCCGGCAAGGGGACCGTGCCCATGGGCGGCCCGGCGTCTCGCCCTCCGCCCCCGCCACCTCGCGGCGCCCCTCCCCTGCCGGCGTCCCGGCCAGCGGGCGGCCGCCCGCCCCGGCCAGCGTCAGGCATGGCTCTTCTCCTTCTCGTGCGCCCCTGCGAGGCGCTTCAGCCAGCCGAGGTAGGCGAGGGCCTCGGCGGTGACGGCCCGATAGGTCGACGAGTCGCAGGCGAGGATCGCGTCGAGGAGGTTCGTCTTGTTCCGGTCGATGGGGAGATGCTCCGCCTTCTTCAGGATCCAATCCTGCAGGGCGCCGAGGACGTCGTCGTCTTTGCCCCACTTCTCGACGAAGAACGCCACGGCCTGCGCGAGGCCGTTCGACTGGACCATGGCCGGGGCTTTTTTCGCGTTGTCGGAGATGCCCTTTCGGTTCGCGTAGCGATTCGCGTGCGCGGCGCGTTGCTGTTCGAGGGTCTGGTTCGCCATGGCTAGTTCTCCTGGGCGCCGGCCTGGGTTCGGAGCGCGACCTGGCCGCGGCCGGTGGTCGCGTCTCCCCCGGTTTGCATGCGGTCATTGTCGAGCCTCGAAGAGAGCTCGGTCATGACCTGGGTCGCGCTCTTCAAGGGCGAGCCGTTCTTCGACTGGAACGGCTTCGCGCAGAGGACGAGCGACCAGAAGAGCGAGTCGGCCGGCACGACCTCCTGGGTGAAGAGCATGTGCTCTGCAGCCGTCCCCGTGTCGTCGTCGATCCGGATGTGGGTCTCGACCGTGGTGGCGTGGCGCACGAAGTCGCGGAAGGCGTCCCCAGGCAGGAGCACCATGCCCTTCGCGAGGTGGGCTTGCCAGAACGAGTCCTCCGGGGCGGGGAAGGCGTGCTCGGCGATCCAGCCGGCGATCTTGTCGAGCTCCTGGCTCTCCCGGGCCTCGAAGAAGAACTCCTCGAGGATGAGCTTCTGGCCCTCGAGGACGTTCTTCGAGCCGGTGACGACGAGCGCCTTGCCTTCCGCCGGCTCGTCCGGGACTTTCCAGTCGGGGGGAATCTCGAGCCGATCGAGGTCGCGCTCGAGCCGCGCGAGGGCGAACCGACTCGTCACGTAGGCGAAGGTCCCCTTGAGCGAGCGGACGGGGAAGAGGAGGAGCCGAGCGTCGGAGACCGCGACGCAGCCGGCGGTCTCCCCGTCCTTGAGCGACCCGAAGAGGCTCTCCACGAGGGCGTGCGCGCCGGTGCTGCCATGCCGCTCGTAGAAGTCGCGCAGGCTCCCTTTCAGCCCCGCGGCCTGGGCGATGGGATAGTCGGTGTGGCGCTCCCGCTGCACCGGAAGATCGACGGAGGAGAGGCTCGAGCCGGTCCCCCAGTGGACGGGGCTCTCGGCGTACAGGAAGAGGGCAAGTCCGCGTTCAAACATGGTTCCATCCTCCCACCAGGGTGAGTCCGAACCCCTCGACCGCACGATCGTCCGAGAGGTTCTTGCCATGGAAGAGGGAGAGGACGTCATCGGGCGTCCCCTCCAGGAGTTCGAAGAAATAGACGCTCCCCGCGGCGACCGCGCGGCGCAGGGGGCGAGGAAGATTCGTGGCGAGGTTCCAGCCGCCGATTCGCGGCGCGCGGCCCAGCGCAGCGCCGGCGAGGCGCGCCCGGACGGGGCCCTGCTCGAGCACGTACGAGTCCCCTTCGGCCCTGATGGCCGCCGGACGCCAGCCGTTCCGGAAGAGGGCGGGAGTGAGGAGGTACCAGGTGAATCGGCGTCCTTCCTCGACATGCCCCTCGGGCCAGGGATCGCTAGTTTCGTCCCGGCGCTGGTAGCGGGCGGGCCGAGACTCGCCGCCCAACCGGAGCCACCCCTCCTTTGGGAGCTCGGCGGCCTCGTCCCCCTCGATCACCGTCAGGAATCCCGCCGCGGCCAGCGGATCGTCCGGATCGGCGATGCGGACGAAGTCGGCGGTGTAGAGATGACCTTCCTCGACCGTGCGTGAGTCGCGGCCAAGACGGATTCCGCTTCTCGGTTCGAGCCGCGTGAGGCCAGGGGGCGCGCCTGCTCCCCTCTCGGGAACCCGGCCCAAGAGGTACGTCTCGATCTCGCCACGATCGAAGAACTCCTTCGCTTCCTCCCAGATCCCGGACGCCCTCGACCAGAGGGGTGACAGCCTGGGATCCACGCTCCCCTGGACGGCGACGACCTCGCGGGGAGGGGCCATCCGGGTCCAACGCGGCGAGTCCGGTGGATCTTTCGGCGGATCTTTCGCCTTCAGGACGTCCGCCGGAGCGGGGAAGAGGACTTTTTCCCCGCAGAAGAGCAGGGGACCGCGCTGCGAGAGACTTCCCGGGTGCTGTGGAGTCCCGTAGACCTTGCGCCAGTCGCCCTGGCGATCGAGATCGGCGAACGTGGCGAGGTCGGTGTGCAAGGCGATCCCCGCGGTCCGGAGCGCTCCGTAGAGGACCGAAGGCGGCGGGGGGAACTGGGAGTGGGCGTGGTGGTCGTCTCCCGCCGAGAAGGGGCGAGCGTCCCGGAAGAGAAGGACGTCCTCGGGGACGATCTCGTAGATCGTGTGGGTCATCGTTCGTCTCCTCGGGCGAGGAAGCTCGCGAGCGACAGGAAGCGCTGCACGTGGGCGGCGGGGTGCCAGTACCTGTCAACCTCCGGCGTGCCGAGCTTGCCCCACGGGGTCTCGCGGGTCGGGCGGGCGAGTTGGTCCCGGGCGGCGAGGAGTCGCTCGACGAGCTCGCCCGGGTCAGGCGACTTCTCGTCGATCTTGTGGCGCCGGAACGAGGCGAGGAGCTCGCTCTTGTACGCTTCTTCGAGATCCTCGTGCGCGCCGAGGGTCTGTCCGAAGCGCGCGTAGTCGCCAAGGAGCCTTGGCGAGAGATGGGGGAGGCCTTTTGCACCGCGGAAGGCGCCCGTCAAGTCCGCGAGGAGATCGAGCGGCTTCTCCACCTCTTTATCGGGCTGGAAGAGGACCGCCGACTCCTCGCCCGATCGCTTGAGGAGCCCGATACACAGGGCGTTCTTCCCCTTGACGGATTTCGCGATCTTCTCCAGATCGACGAGGACTCGTCGGACGGTCGACAGGGGAGCGCGATGGTGGAAGATCGCGACGCCGGCGGAGATCGACGCCTCGGGGCCCGGAACCCGCCAGAGCCGTTCGGTCCGGTCCCCGTGGATCTGGCGGACGTATCCCGACTTCGCCTCGAAACCCGGGCAATCCCGAAACTCCCCGTGCCCTCGGAAGGCGATCCGGAGGTTGGCCAGGAGCCGGACCAGGTCCTCCAGGACGACGAAGGCGAGGAGGTCGTCGCCGCCGCAGTAGACGAGCTGCCCCATGTGGTGCGTCTCGACGAGCTCGGGGACGATCTCCAGACCGAAGCCCGCGATTGCACCGCTGAGAGCCGCCTGGTAGGCGGGAGAGAGCGGGCGGAGGCACTCGAGGAACTCCGACCGGCCGAGCCGCTCGAGCCCCTGCCGGACGCTCGTATGGAGGCCGTCGCGAACACGCGGAGAGAGCTCTCCTGATAGCCACTTCCCCATCCCGTCGCCGTCGGCCTGGACCAGGGCGAGGTAGCGGGGCGGACGGCCGAGCTTGACGCCGAGTTCGGGAATGGTCGTCCCGGCTGCCAGGCGAAGGAACTGCCGAAGGTAGTTGCGCGCATTCTCGGCCTGGCGTTCGTCGATCTTCCGGCCCTGTTCCTTCTCGAACCGCGCGGGCTCGTAGGTTTCCGGGAAGAAGAAGTCGCCGTCGAGGTAGGCGAGGTCCGTTGCCCACTCCGGTTTTCCGATCTTGAGAAGGGCGTCCTGGAGCCGGTTCGGGATCCAGTCCTGCTTGTCCCGCTCTTCGCCCAGGAGTTCGCGCACGACGGACGTGAACTCGACGATCGACTCGCGGAGTTCCTCGTTTTCCTTGGCGGCACCCAGCACGACACCGAGCCAGGACGCGATGGCGAGCGTGCTCGTGGAGGGGAAGCGGATCGGCACGTTCGACTCGTGGCCGCCCGCCACGACTTCCGCGAAGGTCCGGGGGAGGAGCCGCTTGGCGAGACAGATGGCGCAGAGCTGCTCGTTCTTGCGCACGCGAGCCGGGTCTCTTGCGTAGCGCTCGAGCCAGAACGGGCGAGCGTCGCCGCCCGGATCCTCGAGGGAGATCGGCTCCCGTTCCCCGCAGACCGTGCACGGACGGCCAGGTTCTTCGGACGCTTCGAAGAGGCGGGTCGCCTTGACGCTCCCCATCGCTCGATCGAGAAGCGCGTGCAGGGGGCCGTAGGCGAGGCCGACATTCGGCTCGTACCATCCTTCTCCCGGGTGTCCTTGGAGGAACGCCCCGACTCCGCCGGCGGGTTCGTCGATCCCTGCCTCCCGGCAGTCGCGAATCGCCGCCTTGTAGGCCTCCTGGAGTGCCGCGCGCCATCCATTCTCTCCGAGGTCGCCAGGAGTCTCGGCGAGGAGGGGGCGGATCACGTGGGAGGTTTCGAGGATGTCCGCGACCTGCCGGGCGACACGCGAGGACACGGAGAGTGTCCCGGGGTCGATGGCGAGTTTCCCGAGGGCGGCGTTCACCGCGCGGGCGAGCGCCTCGCGCGCCGCCCCGGATGCACGTCTGGCGATCTCGGGCGCTCCCTCGAACGGAACGACGGCGAGGAACCGGTTGGGGAGCGTCGGAACGCGGAGCATCTCCGGCAGGCGGGGGTCGCATACCTGGACCTTCTTCCTCGCGAGCCATGCGTCGCAGGAGGGCTGGCCCGCGAGATCGGGATAGATGACCGAGTCGGGGCCGAACTCTTCGACCACGGTCTCGATCGCGGACCAGGCGAGATGCGAGAGAAGCCGCGAGCCGCCCCAGAGGTCGCCGCACTTTCGCGCCTGAGCGATGAACCCCTGGACGGGTCCGATCGCGAAGACGAGAAGGGCGGGCCTGGGAAGCGCGGTGGCGAGGGCGGCCACCAGGCGATTGTGCTCCCAGATCGAGTGGTCGGGGACTCGGGTGTCCGCCGGGAGGAGCCGCCAGAGGCGCCCGAGTCGGGCCGGAGCGTCGGCCTCGAGACGGGCCGGAAGGTTCCGCCAGAGGGCGAGGAAGATCCGCTCCGGGTCGCCGGGATAGGTGTCCTTTTCGGCACGCACGGCCTCGAGCACGCGGGCGCTGATGCTCTGCCAGTCCTCGGCGATCGGGGGAAGCTCGTACTGGACGGCGGCGAGCGGGTGCGTGAGGACCGGCGACCGGAGGAACGACGCGGCGGAGTCTCTGCCAGGTCCGACGTCGATCCGATCGCACCCCGAGGCGATCCAGTCGGCGTACTTCACCAGCCCCTCGCGCGGGTCGCCCCCGAGGCCGCACGCGGCCTGGAGCTCCGCGGAGACGCCCTCGTGTCCGCCCGAGGTCCGGGAGAAGAGGATCCCGGCCTTCTCCGGCGGGTCGTGGAGGAAGGCGCGGATCTTGAGTTGTGCGAGTTCTGGTTTCATGGCTCCTCGTGGCTCACCCGTAAAAGGACGCCGATCACTTCCAGATCTGACAGACGCCCTCGCGCTTCTTGAAGAAGGCGAGCGCCTCATCGAAGACGCGCTCGAAGTCGGCCTGCTTGCCCTGCTCCTCGGGATGAAATACCCCGGGGACGGCAAGAATCAGGGGAATGTACTTTCCTCCCTCGCGGCTCACCCGAAGGAGGAAGGGAGAGGCTCGCCGCTCGACTTTCCCCAGCTCGACCGGGGATGGCTTCTGCCCGCTCTGTTTGGCGACCTGAAGTGGCATGCCCAGCAGCGCCCGGACGTTGCCCCGATGCTTGTCCCCGTGACGGTCCCGGATGTCGTTCCGGCAGTCCTTCCATGCCTTTCCGAGCCAGCCGAGAGCGTCCTGCCACTTCGCGTGAAACGGTCCGCGGAAAAGCCCCGTATTGCCACCGAGGGCCGTGAACTCCGGGGACAGGGCGGCACCGTCAAGAAGCTGGCTGCGAAGACCTGGCGTCGGGATAGCCGCGCGGAAGTCCTCGGACGGCAGCTCCTCGAAGAGAGCGTCCGCGCCGCCGCCGGGCTCGAGCACGACCGAGCCGAAACCTCGCCGAGACCGCGAACCCAGTGCGCCAAGGCGGGTGAGCCCCCAGACGGCGGATGCGAGCGCGTTCCCCTCTCCGTCCGTGAGGCGCTGGCGCACGAGGAAGTGGACCGCGAAGGAAGTTCCGGCGGCAAAGGCTCCACGAGTGGTGATATTGCCGCGTCCCCTCTCGTAGCTATACGGGCCGTAGCCGAGATAGACGATCGGGTTCTGACGGACGTCTTTGCCCTGGCTTGTCTCTCGGATCGTGTAGTCCTGTTGACAGTCGGGGGGGCTCGTCCCCCGTCTGATGACGGGGCCGGCACTTTGCTCGACTCTCACGAAGACCTTCCCCTGTCGCCCGCTGTCTCCCGCGCTCTCGCCGAACAGGCTCGACTCGATCTTCTGAATTCCCTTCAGGTCGCGCCGGCCTCCCAGCATGGCGCGGAGCCACCAGCGGAGCATCCCCCGCACGCTCGGAGCCCGGAGCTCCGGTGTGTCGTCCGAGACTCCCTTGAGAAAGCACGGGGTCACGAACGACATCTGGAGCTCGTATCTAGTCGGCGCTGTCATGGTCCTCCTCCAACTTCACTTCGGCCAGGGAGTCGAGGTCGACGACTTCCCCGTCCTGGTACGGGTCGCGTTTCTGTTCCTCCGCCGGCCGCCGATCGACCAGGGCCAGGCGCTCGATCCTTAGCCCAAGTCTCGATGTGGTCCGCGCGATCTCGTCGATCAGGTACTGGAAGAGCGTCGGCCCGCCCGTGAGGTTCGTCTGGATCTTCCCGAACCCGAGGAGCCAGACTTTGAGGTCTTCGACGATGGGCTTCACCTCGTCGAAGCCGTGGAGAGGATCCCGCAGGAGTCGCATCTCGCAGGACGGCCTGGGCACGTCGTCCCGCGCGAAGACTTCCTCGACACCGGCCCGGGCGCTCTGGGACGTGATGACGAGAAGGTGCTCGGGGCGGAGCTTGCGGAGCGCCGTGTAGAGGACACCCCGGCTCATGCCGACGCCGGTGACGAGGAGCGTGGGGCCCGCGGTCCAGTCCAGTCGCCATGGATCGGCAGGGCCGGGGCGCCCCATGAGTTTGCGCGTTTCGGCGACCAGATCCGCAAGTGGGCCGGCGACTCGCATGGGGTCCACCCAGTCCCGGCGGAACCCTGGGTGAGCGTAGTCGTTCCGGAGCTTGTAGATCCTGTTCCACAGATCGCGGATCCGTGCGACCGTCTCAGGCAACTCCGGAGCTCCGGAAACCTGCGCGCGAGCCAAGAGGACGCCAAGCGCTCGCTCGGCGGGCTCGCGCAGCGAGTGCTCGACCCAGCCGTCGAGCTCGCAGCGCGCGAGGAGCACGCGACTCACGAACCACTCCCGCAGGAGGATGATCGCCTTGGGGATGTCGTCGCGCTCTATGTACCACTCGATGACTCCGAGCTGGCGCTCGAGCTCCTCTTCCGTGAGCGAGGGCTTCCTCTCCCCGAGGGTCTCCTCCTTCGTCGCGAAGCGATCGAGGGTCCCGCGGATGGCGTTCAGGTGGCCGGTCACGACGGGGAAGCGGCGCACGACTGCATCGTCCGCGTATTCCGACAATGCTTGGAGGGCCACCCGTGCCTTTACCGCACTTTCGAGCACGAGGCCGGAGGCGACGAAGCGGTGGAACTCGCTGAGAGCCGGTCCGAGGTGCTCGACAGCCTGTGTTCCCTTGCCCGACCGGAACAGAATCCCCTTCTGCCCCTGAACCAGCTTGCCGAGAGCGCGTCCGTCGCCGCTCTGACGGAAGAGTGCAGTGGCCTGGGACCACCTACCGAGCTCCGCGAGCCGCGAGAGGTCGAGGATCGGAGCCAGGTCGTTCACCTTCGCCTCGTATGCACCGTAGTAGATGCCGCCCAGGCGGACGTCCTGAAGGGCCTGGAGATAGGCGAGCGTGGAGAGGAAGACGACAGGAAGATGGCGGAACGCGTTCGTGATCTCCAGGTAGACCGACGACCCGGCGGGAATGCGATCGGCGATCGTCTGGAAGATCCCCCAGATCTCGTCCTCGGTCCCTCCGAGCGGGACCCGTACGCGGTCGACGGGACCCAGTCCAGCCTCGCTGAGACCCCGTTCCACGGGCTCTCCGTGCTCGCGGTCGGCATCCTCGGTGAGGAGGAGGATCGCTCGCGCCCCGGCGAGATCCATGAGGCGGGCTGCCGCGACGGCAGCGTACTCGGACTTTATCGGGGCGCGATCCTTCTTGTCGGGGAGGTGGTAGCACGTCTCCTTGTACTTCCCGCGCCCCACGCTCGTGACATAGACGCGGTTCGCGCTCCCCGTACCGCCGTTCCCCGTCATCGATCAACCTCCGTTGACATCGAACCCGATCCTTCCCAGCCCGAACGTCGTCTGGCGGCCGACGTGGAGGACAGCCGCCGCTTCGAGAAGGCTCCAGACGGGACCGATCGGCCCCTCCCACGCCTGTTCTCCCATGACGCCGCCCAGGCTCATGAGGGAGTCCTGGCGGCTCGATCGCCTGGTCCAGTCGAACCAGCGCGTGCTCTCCCGGGCGACCACGATCCGGCGGGATGCCTGGATCGCCCCCTCCGTGGCCTCGCGGCAGGATTCGTCTAGGGCGCCGACGAGCCCGAGGCGGCGGACGATGCCGCGGATGAGCTCCTCGGGCCGCACGGCTGGCGAGAGCGCTCCGTTCTTCTTCAGCCGGAGCGGCGTCTGGAACCGCACGCGGACCCTTTCCGGCGGATCGAGCGGAGGGGGCCGGAGGAAGTCCGCGAGCGGCCAGAGACCGCTTCCCGACTTCCCGGCGGGACCCTCGAAAGAGACGTCTTGCAGGGCGTGCCGCACGCGCTGGGCTCCCAGACCCTCCTGGAGCGCCCGCCGGATGGCGGCCAGAACGAGCGATGCGTGCCGGGTCGCGGGGCCCAGGAGCGTCCAGGTGAGGGAATAGGGGCCCGTGATCGTGCCGCCCCACGGCTGCTCGAGGTCCCAGCGAAGAGTCCACGGAGGCGAGGGCCGCACGGGTCCAGCTCCTCTCGCAGGGGCCGCGATTCGCCGCGGCTCGAATACCTCTGGGTGGGCGCACGTCGCGACCAGGTCGCAGCGCCCGCACTGCCGGTGCTCTCGAACGCAGACAAGATCCTGGAGCGCCCGGCCGAAAGCGCCGCGAAACGTGGACCCGGGGAAGGGCGGAGCCCGCCAGGGACGCTCCGGGGCGACATCCATGCGAAAACGCAGGATGGAAAAGTCGCGACGGATCACTTCCCCCTGACCTTCCTCCCCCTCGGCCTCGATCGCCGAGATCGTATCGAACCCGCTACCGTTCCGCAACGATCCTGGCTTCACGCGCGGCCCTCCCCGGCGCGAAAGTCCGCGAGATCCTCTCGGATGCTGTGCACGACCCATCCGATGACGGCCGCGTCATCCAGATACCCGAGGGCGACGATCCAGTCCGGAATCGCGTCGATCGGCCCGACGAAATAGACGATGGCGCCGATCGCGAGAACGATCGAACGGACAGGGACTTGCCGGTAACGCCCGGTCGCCCAGGCCTTGACGAGGCGAAAGAGGATAGAGAGATCCTCCATGACCCTCGCGAGAGCCTTGGAGTGCTTCTCCGCCTTGCGACTGGCGCGATCGACGAGATCGAGCGCCCTGCCCGGCTGGGAGGCGTATTTCCGCGCCTTCTCGAAGGCCTTTCCGGCTTCGGGGTCTTTCGCTTCGGTCATGCTCGTCGTCTCCCGAGTGTCTTCGCCAATCGGAGTTCGCGTCTCTTGCACTCTCCTCACAGGGAACGCCTGGAGCCCCGGAGTCTTACAGTTCGAGTGCGGCCGGCGACCGCGCCGGGCTAGTACGGATAGAACCGCTGAACGTAGAAGGCCGGCAACGCGAGCCCCATCCGGGCGGCGGCGGCCTCGAGATGTCCGACGGGCCCCGGGTCGATCGCTCGGAGTTCGGCGAGCGCTTCTTCCACCTCGCGCGCGTCCTGGGTCCGGGCGCCGCGGTCGAGCGCGACGAGCGCGAGCGCGCGGCGCGCGGAGCGGGCGCCCCGGCTCGCCGAGCGGACGTGTTCTTGAAGCTCCGTGAGCACGGACTCGATGTTCGAGGAAGCGCCGGCGTCTTCCGCGAGCCGGACGAGCAAGCGGGCGGCCCCGAAGCGGACGTGCTCGGGGCCGGGCGCGGACCAGACGGATTGGAGGAGACTCTTCGCGTCCTCCACGGCTCCAAGGGCCACGAGCGCCCGGCCGCGGGAGGCGGCGACGAAGAGGCGGCCGTCGTCCCCCAGGTCCCCGAGCGTGTCGGCCTCTGCTTGGAGAGCCGCGAGTCGCTCGAAGCCAGAGCGGTCCTCCAGTCCCGCAACGAGCAAGTAGCCGGCGGAGAGCGCATAGCTCGAAGCCGCAAACTCGTTGCGAGCGAGCCATCCCTCGGCGGCCTCTATCTGGAGGTCCAGGGCTTCTCGGGGACGGCCCGTCACGGCCAGCAGGCGGCCGAGCGCCCCCTGGAGGCGAAGGTGGTCGTCGAACGCGTTTCCCGGATCGACCCGGTGTTCGCGGGCCAGGGCCTCGGCCGTCGCCGTGGGGGGATTGCCGGTGTCGGCCGTGTGCTGGACGATGCTCGCGACGACCCGGAGCCGGATGGACGGAGGCAGGTCCGCGAGCCACTCGGTCGATGGGATGGGCATCTCGCCGGCGTTCTTCTGGTGGCGACGCGCCACGGCGCCGGCGAAGGAGAGCGTCTCCCTCTCGCGAGGCAATAGCCCGG
This sequence comes from Planctomycetota bacterium, assembly GCA_016209595.1. GTDB lineage: Bacteria > Planctomycetota > JACQVV01 > JACQVV01 > JACQVV01 > JACQVV01. The sequence continues at coordinate 4,328 of JACQVV010000048.1, read as the reverse complement.
GCCAGGAGTCGAGGGCGATCCGGGCGGCCTCGGCAATCGGCGTCCAGTCGAGAGCGGCGCTTCGCTCCGCGATCGAGAGGCGGAAGAACGATCGCACGAGGCGCGCTCGGCGAAGAGGATCCGAACCGGCACGCGCGAGGAGCGGGGCCACGTCAGGGAGCAGGGACTGGATGGCTTTCTCGGCGCTCGGAAGGGCGATCACGTCGAGGTCGAGCGTCGCGGCGGCGAGCCGCGCCTCGTCCTCCTGGCCGGCGGCGACGAGGATTCGCCGGACGCGCGGCGCGTATCGGCCGGCGAATCGGATCTTCCTCGGCAGCGCACCGACGGGCGCGAGGCGGCCCCACTCGTCCACCGCCGCGAGGGCGACGAAATCGCCTGGCAGGGACTCGCCCAAGACGGTCGAGGCGAGCGAGAGGACGAAGGCGAGGCCGAAGGACTCACCGTCAAGGACCCGTTCGGGCGACGCCGGGGCATCGGGCGGGAGGAATGCGGTGACGTAGCGGGCGAGAGGCTCCCGGTGGCAAGCGTCCCACACCGAGGTCCAGAGGAGAGGGAGCGACCGAGTGAGGGCGCTTCGAGCGGTTCTCCATGCGCTACGCGCCTCGCCGACGAAAGAGGCCGTCGCGGACGCGCCTGACGTCTCGCCCCAGGATGGGAAAAGTGCCCAGAGCGTGGCCGAGCTCTCTCGGACCGAGACGAGGGGGACGACGCCTGGCGACTGAGGAGGCGGGGAAAGGAGAGAACCGGCATCCCGCGCCCGTTCAAGGGCGGATTCGTCGTCGGCGGGGGGCCAGCACCACGGCCCGGCCTGGAGCATCGTGGCCAGGTTCGCGCGAACGTGCGGGATGAGAGGACCGCGCGAGGCGAGGTCCGGATGCACTACAAGTCCCCGCCGACGGGAAAGACCCACCAGGCCGCGGGGCAGACGGAGAGGGCGCGCCGCAGGTGCTCGTCGCCCGCGGGCCCCTTCCAGGAAGGAAGCGATCGGACGAGGAACCAGGCGTCCTCGTCCAACCGGGCGAGGACGCGATCCAGGCGCCCATCGGCTCGGGCAGAGCCAAGGAGCGCCCGCACGCCCTCGAGCTCGTCCCGCGTGCGGAGGAGACGGTAGAGGGTGGTTCGCCAGTCTTCCTGGTCCGGACGAGGCGTGTCGGCGGTCTCCCGCAGCTCCTCGTGCAGGATCGCGGCGGCGGCACACGCGAGACCTTCGATTCCTCGCTTCGCGTCCTCGCTCTGCGCCTCGGCCCATTCGCACCATCGATCGAAGACGGAATCGCGCCGGGTCTCGCGCAACTCCTGGAAGAGCTCGCGTCGCTTGTCGGGTGGAGGACAGAGGAGGCGCGCGGCCATACCCGCGGCGATGGCGTGGCTCAAGGGATCGCCCGCCGCGAGCCGCTCCCGGACTCGTTCGAGAAGCCAGGGATCGCCGGCACGGGCGCACCACTCTTCGAGGTCCGACGCGATGTGAGGGGGCGTGGGGATGGGGAGTCGCGGATAGAACTCCTGGATCGCCAGGCCTCCGGCGCCCCTGGCGTCGATGACGAGGCCGGCGCCGCGCGATTCGTCGACAAGGGCGAGGGGCTGCCGGAGTCGCGTGGCGTCCAGGAAGACAGATTGCCGCACGGGAAGGACCGCGCCCCCGGTCTCGCCCCAGGTTCGGACCGCGGGCTCGCCGCGCTCCAGGACGAACAGGTAGAACCTCGGGAAACGGCCGTGCCTGTAGACGAGGAATCCCGAGGAATCGACCTCCACCGTCTCCAGGCGTCGAAATCCGATCCCGGTTTCGGTCTCGCCAGTGGGAACGGATTCCGTCAATCCTGTGACGGCTTCGAGGGTCGCTTCTCCCCTGGCCGTGAGCCCTTGCCCCTGTTCGGAGGGGTCGCATGGGGAGATCTCGACGCTTTGGCCCAGCTCCGAGTCAAGCAGGCGCAGTCGTTCGAGCTCGGTTCGATCGAGGATGGGCTTCATCGGGGGCTCTCGTCGTCGCCAGGGTAGCGTTTCGCGGAGGTGTCCAGTCCCCCGGCAGCTAGAACGTGCGGCGGCAGTGGATCTGACACTTCTATCGCCGCCTGAGCCGCTCGACCCATCGTTTCAGGAAGTCGTACTCGTCGTCGTCAAGGTCTCCGGCCTTCCTGGATCTCGCCAGATAGCGCAGGATATGTTCGCGGGCTCGCTTGTGGTGCTGGTAGAGGAGGTTTTGGGTCTTCCGTCTCTCTGCTTCGTCCGCGCCGGGAGGAGCGCCGCGGGCGATGAGCTCCTCGAAGGTCACCCGGGAGCGTGCGAGATCGAGCATCTCGTTGACCGCGCTCAGGAATCCCTCTCGCGCGTCGCCGCGTACATCCGCGGCCGCCTGCGGGACGATCCGGTTCAAGAATCGGGCGAGCTCGGCCTCGGCGTCCTCGGGGGTGGGTTCGCCGGTTTCGGGTTCCTCGGGTGCGGACTCGCGAGACTCCAGGCGTCGGAGCTTTCTTTCCTCTCTGGCCTGGCGCCTCCCGGCGTCGCCGAGGCGGCTTCGAAGGGTCAGGATCAAGTAACGTCGCACCTGCCCTTCGGTGAGCACATCCGGCCACGGCGCGGACATCGTGTCCCTGGCGAGGTACAGCCAGGCCTCCTGGACGATCTCCTCGCACACGCCCGGGCTGGCCCGTAGTTTTTTCGCGAGAGCCTGAAGCTCCTCGTAGACCCTCGCGGACGCGGCGTCCCACTCGTCCTTGCGACTCGGATCCCTGCGCACCCGGGGGGAGAAGGACCGGAACGCGTCAACCAGGTTCAAGACCGACGCTCCCCGGGCCGCCCGAGGGCTGTGGCCCAGCAGATCGCCTGTTCGCGGGCCCAGATCCGGATGGAAGGATCTGAAAGGGCGTTCTCGGGCGCAGGCTCCCCGCGGACTGCGATCGCGACGTGAGCCTGGGCAAGCCCGGACGCGGCGGCGTGGGTGAGGTCGGGCGAGTCGAAGTGAATGGGCACACCGAGACGCTCGTGAAGTTCCTGACGCACGTCCGCAAGAGAGGCCGACATCGAGGCGAGGACGGACCGCGCCTCCCCTGCCGCGAGGTCCGCGAGGACGTAGGAAGCCCTCACGGTCGGAGAGAAACCCACGACCTGGGCGGGATTCAGGCGGACGCTGCCTTTCCCCCACTGGAACTCCCGGTCCGGGCGCCCGGCCGCCTCTCGAGCGGCCTTTGCCACTCCCGCGATGTGCAATCGCACGTCTCTGCCAAGCGTCTCCTCTCGGAGCCTGCGCCAGAGGACATGGAGGTCCACACGATGCTTGCCGCCGTTGTATGCCAGGGCAAGAGCAACGCGTTCGAAGAGGCACGCCAGAAGAGTGAGGTAGCGATCACCCGCGTCGGGGCTCTCAGGAATCGCGTCCCCACGGATCGCCTCGCCAGCGGCGAAGAGGTACGTCTCCGCGGCGGCGACGACTGAAAGGACGCTTGTCACGAGGTTTCGGACGCGGACCATCTCGCGCCAGAGCGCCCCGTGGATGGCCGGCTGTCGACTCTCGAGCGCACGCTCGAGCGTCCTGAGGTCTGGCTCCTTGGGCTCCTTCTGCCCTCCGGATAAGAGCGCGCCGACGGCCCGAGAGAAGGCATCGGGAGCCTCGCGTTCGAGGAACTCGACCGCCTTCCTGGCAAACTCGGGGGCGCAGAGCCGGCCCTGAAGTTCCCGGGTGTGGGGCCAGAGCGCGTACATGACGACCCTGCGGAGCAGCCAGCCGTGGATCGGCCAGGGCACGTCCGGCGCGGCCGACTCGAGAGCGCTCCGCACGGCGCCGTCACCGACGGCTGGCCCACCGCCATGGAAGAGAAGACCAGCGACGATCGGTGAGTCCGCGAACGAGGCGAAATCTCCGGACTCATCGACGTAGAGGGCCCAGACGTCTGGCGTCACGCGGTCTCGGGAAATCTTGCGCAGTCAGGGCGTTTTCGAGCGATGAGCGTACCGGAGGGCGGACGATCGGTCAACGCCGCTCGGGCGAGCCGGGATCTCGTTGCCGAAGGGGGGTCCGTCCGCTAGCATGCTCGGGCTCGAAACGACTCTCCCCGACGAAAGGAAGACCCATGCCCGAAAGCAAGGTCAAGGGGCCGGCGATCGCGCTCATCATCACGGCGGCCCTCGGACTCGCCTACAACCTCTTCCAGCTCGTGGCGACGGCCATCCAACCCGCGCCGACGGTCGAAGCGCTCAAGGAACAACAGAAGAGCCAGGGTCAGCCGGTGACCCCGCAAGGAGACAAGGCATTGGAGTGGGGGGCGAAACTCGGCAAGCCGGTCGGGATCGCGTGGACCCTCGTCGGGACCCTCGTGTGCGCCCTCATCCTGTTC
>JACQVV010000561.1 GCA_016209595.1 Planctomycetota bacterium | reverse complement strand
GCGCTCGCGCGCTTCATCCTGCCCCCGCGACGGTCCCAACGCAGCTACCCCCGCGCCGTGAAGATCAAGATGAGCAGCTACCCCTGCAAGAAGCCGTCCCCCGGACCCCGGGACTCAAAGTGACTGGCATTGAGCCTAAGGGCTCACCCCCTCGCCCGTTCCGCTGGTATGCTTCTGGCGGGAATCGGAGCTCTGGATCGCGCCATGACTCGTCCCGGCCTCTCTCTCCTCGCTCACATCCTTCTCCTCCTCTGGGCGCCCCTGGCGCTGCCGCAGGAAGGCGGCGGGCGAGCTGGCGCCGACTCCCCGGAGGCGCTCTTCCGCGACTGCCGCCGCCTCGCCCTGGAGGGCGACTGGACGAGTCTCCAGGCCCTCTTCGACGAGGGCTACTTCGCTCCGCTCGACTCGCTCATCGACGACGCCCTCGCCCGCATCCGGGACTGGGAGCGCCTGCCCGATCTTGCCGCGAAGGCCGCGGTGAAAGGGGACCTCGCGATCGAGGCCGAGGAGCTCGGCTTCTCCTCCATCGAGGAGCTCGCCTCGGCCGACCGGGCCACCGCCCGCGCGAGGCTCTTTGCCGCCAAGGTCGGCCCCACATTCGAGGAGATGCTCGGGCACTCCGAGTTCGCCCGGGCGACGGCGAGCGAGTCGGGAAACCGCGCCACGATCTTCTTCCGAAATGCCGAGTTCGGGGGCTCCGCAGAGTTCACGCTCCCCGCCGTCCGCCGCGGCGCGAAGTGGCTCGTCGCGGCGAATGGCGAGGAAGAGGGCGCTGCACGGCCGCTCCCCGCAACGCCCGAGGCCCTCTACGAGGAGTTCGTGCGCCGGCTCGAGACATGGGACTGGGCCGGGGTCGTGGACCTCGTGGACGAGGGGTCGATCGAGATCCAATACGGCCGCGGCCTCGCCGAGCTCCAGGGCGAGATCGCCGAGTGGGAGAAACTCCCGGAGGGAGATGCGAAAGTGCTTCGCGAGCACGAGATCCTCATCCGCGTTCACGATCTGGGCTACCGGACGCTGGACGAGGCTCGCTCGGCTCGTGCGCTGGACTATTTTCTTAAAATCTTCCGGGAGCAAACGGGCCCGATGCTCCAGGCCACCTACCGTGGCGCGCGGCTCCACCGGGTCCAGCCCGGCGAGTCCCCCGGGATCGCGACGATCTGGATCCGGCGGGCCTCGAACGACCCCTCGGGCTGGGATGCGGAGGTCGATCGATTCGTCGCCGTCGAAAAACAGGGCGCCTGGTTCCTCGCGTTCGAGTCGGAGGCCGAGGTCCGCCGGCGGATGACCTCCTACCATCCGAACGAACAGGCGGCCTGCGAAACGCTCCGCGGGATCGCGCGAGCCCAGGAGCAGTTTGCCGAAAGCGTCTTCGTGGACGCCGACAAGGACGGCCTGGGTGAGTACGGGTGGCTCCAGGAGCTCTCCGGCGAGGTCCCCGTCCGCGGCGGGCCCCCCGTCGATCCGGCCCTGGTCGCGCGCCATCTCGGGATGTCGTCCCACGCGGACGGCGGCATCGCCGAAAGCGAAGGATACCTCTTCGCGATCTGGCTCCCCGGACCGGAGCAGGCGGAGCGCGAAGCGTCGCCGCTCGCGCCGGACGATCCGGCGACGGCCGATGTCCGCGAGTCCCGCTGGGCCTGCTACGCCTGGCCGGTCGAGCACGGGAAGACCGGCTCGCGCGCCTTTTTCATCGACAAGAGCGGCATCCTGACCGCGACCGACAACGCCGCCACGCGCTACTCCGGCCTCGAACGCCCGCCCGCTCCAGGCGCCGCCTACGAACCGGCCGGCGTCTCCGCCGAAAACCTCGACGCGCGACTTCCCGAGCCCGGCGCGCCCGCGAGCGACGGGAACATCTGGTCGCGAGTGGAGTAGCGGCGCGGCAGGCGATGCTGTTCCTCCACCAGCTATCGCCTCAGGATGGCCCCCAGACCGAAAGCGGGAAGTGACGCGCGATCCGTTTGAAGTCCTCGTCGACGGTGAGCATGTCGAGACCGTGGCGGATGCAGAGCTGGGCGAGGAGCGCGTCGATCGTCCCGATCTGAACCCCTTTCCTGGCGCACTCGTTTCGCAGCCCGGCTGCCTCGACATGGTCGACCCGGTCCGGGACGAGAAAAGGAAGGAGCGAGAGATCGCTCACGATCCTCTCGCGGAACCTGGGTCCACGGACCCCCTGGAGGATCTCCTGGAGGACGAGCCCCGTCACGTACACGCCCTCCCCGCCCTCGAGCGCGCGCCCGAGCCGGAGGGTCTCCGCTCGCTTCGGAGGCGAGTCCCGGCGGAGAACCAGAGACCAGACGCTCGTGTCGACGAAAAGGCTAATCGCGGGAACGCCCCTTCTTGTAGTCGTAGCCTGGATCCCAATCCACCTTCCCGAACAGGTCGAGAATCCGCCTTTGTTCTCGCCGGGCCACGAACTCCTCCAGCGCGCGGGTGACGGCGGCCCTCTTCGTCCTCTCTCCGCTCACCTCGAGGGCTCGCTGGAGGAGGTCAGGATCGATCGACAGGTTGGTGGCCATGTGTGTTCCTCTACACATCAGTCTACACAGAGCCGATGCGACCGGCAAGCCAGCAGCGCCTGCTGCCTCCCCCGCCGGGTCCGGTGGCCGCCGCGGCCGGGAAGCGCGATAGAATCCCACGTATGGCGATGGATCCCGGCGACCGGAAGGCCCTCTTCCACTTCTGCGTGCGGATCCTGGGGCTCGATCGGGCGCGCGCGGAGACGCTTCGCGGGCACCTGGAGACCGCGGCGTCGCCCACCGAGTTCTTCCAGAAGGCCCTCCAGGCGGGCGACATCTCCGGGCACGATGTCGCGTCGCTCACCGACTGGTATCGCGTGCGGGACCACTACCGGGACGGCGACCTCTCCACGAAGGTCCTCGAGCGCGCCGACGCGATGCTCGCCGAGAGCATGGAGATCCTCTCCCGCTACGAGGAGGCACCGCGCCCCCTCCTCGTGGGGAAGACGCCCGAGCGGATCGGGCCCTATCGGATCCTGAACGAGATCGGCCGCGGGGGGATGGGGATCGTCTTCCGGGCGATCGACCCGGGAATGGACCGCGAGGTCGCCCTGAAGGTCCTCAAAGGGGGCGAGTCGATCGACGCCACCCGCCTCGCCCGGTTCGAGCGCGAGATCGAGCTCTGCGGGACCCTCCAGCACCCCTCGATCGTCCAGATCCACTCCTCCGACCGCGAGGGCGAGTTCGTCTGGTACGCGATGGAGTACGTGGAGGGGAAGCCCCTGGACAAGTGGCTGAAGGAGAACTCGCTCGAACCCGTGCGCCGGATCGAGATGCTGCTCCCCGTCGTGGACGCGCTCGCCTACGCCCACGACCGCGGCATCATCCACCGCGACGTGAAACCCGCGAACGTCCTCGTGGACCGCGAGGGACGCCCGAGGATCGGCGACTTCGGCCTGGCGAAAAGCCTCTTCGCCCACGACAAGCTCACGCAGACGGGGGCGATGATCGGGACGCCCGTCTACATGTCCCCAGAGCAGGCCGACCGGCGGCCGGACAAGGTCGGACCCCACTCGGACGTCTACGGTCTGGGCGTCCTCTTCTACGAGGTCCTCGCCGGCGCGCCTCCCTTCACCGCCGACTCGCTCTTCGAGCTCATGCTCCAGATCCTCTCCAAGGAGCCCGAGTCGCTCCGGAAGAGGAATCCGCTCATCCCGAAAGACCTCGACCGGATCGTCCTCCAGTGCCTCGCCAAGGACCCGGCCGACCGATACCCCACGGCCCGCGAGCTCCTCGAAGACCTCCAACGCTTCCTGCACGGAGTCGAGGTCCTCGCTCGCCCGCGCGGGATCTCGTCCTCCGCGATGACGCAGATCCGACGCCACAGGCGAGTGGCCCTCTGGACCGCGGGGCTCGGCGTCCTCTTCCTGGCCGCGGGGGCCTGGGCCGGCTACGAGTTCCTGGTCGCGGACCGAGCGGACGAAGACGACTCGCGCCCGGGTGGGGACGACGCCACCCGCGAGCGCAAGGCGCGCGACGCGCTCGCTTCCGGGGCGCGCCGTCTCGACGTCAGGGATGCCGAGGGCGCGATCCCGGCCTTCGAGGCGGCGCTCTCGGCCGCTCCCGGCGACCGGCTGCGCGCCGAGGCGCACGCGGGGCTCGCTCGGGCGCGGCTCGCCCTGGGGGAACTCGACCGCGCCATGGAGGACGCCCGCCGCGCGGTCGAGCTCGCGCCGGGCTGGACCCCGGCGATCCTGGTCCGAGGAAGGGTCCTCGCCCAGCTCGAGCGCCACCGGGAAGCCGTCGCCGATCTCCGGCGCGCCGCGCAGGAGATGCGGGACGACCTCGAGGTCCACCTCGACCTCGCCGCTAGCGCTCTCGCGCTCGTCGCCGGCCCCGATTCCTCGGACGACGACGCGAGAACAGTCTCGGCGGCGCTCGTCCGCGCGGCGGATCTCGCCCCTTCAGGCGACGCCCGCCCGCACTACCTTCGCGGGACGCTCCTTCTGGCGACCGGAGACGCCGAGGGCGCGAAGAAATCCTACGACCGCGCTCTCACGGCCGACCCCAATCACGGGCCCTCGCTCGCTGCCCGGGCGCGACTGGCGCTCGACCCCGAGGAGCGCCTGTCCTTCCTGGAACGGGCGGCCTCCCTCCCCGAGCCTCCCGGCGGGCTCGCCGCGCTCTTCGGCGCCGCGTACATCGAGCTCGGGAAGCCGCGGGAAGCGCTTGCGGCCATCGAGACCTCGCGCTTCGGACCCTCGCGCCCGGGCGCCCTGCACCCCGACCTCGATCGACTGCGCGCCGAAGCGATCTGGGTCCTCGGCGACGAGCCTCCAGCCGCGCCGGCGGTTGCGCCGGACCCTCCCCCCGACCCCGCTCCGGACTCGCCCGAGGACCGGATGGCGTCGCGGCTGGACCGGCTCTGTCGGACCGGGTATGTCGAGCGCGCGAGATTCCTCGGTCGCCTCGGCGCGCTCCGCTTCCCCGAGGACGGACGACTCGCCGCCGGACTCGCCCGGGCGTTTGACCTCGGCGGCAACCGCGACGCCGCCGCGGCCGTCTACGAACGGGCGCTCGCTCTCCGGCCGCTCGACGAGACCGTGCTCCTGGCCGCCGCCGCGAACGAGCTTGCGCGCGGAGAGCACGAGGCATGCCTCGCCCTCGCGAGGCGCGCGTCGGCCCGGGGCGCGCCGGGAGATCGGGCGGCCCTCCTCGCGGCCCAGGCCCTGGGCGCCCTAGCGAGGCCCCAGGAAGCTCTCGATGCTCTCGGCGAGATGAAGGAAGAGGACCTCTCCGAACGGGCTCTGGACCTCCGAGTCGAGCTCCTGGAGGAGACAGGCCGCGCCGGGGAATCAAGGGAACTCCGCGAGCGGACCCTACGCGATCGTGGCAAGCGCGCGGCCGAGGCCCGCCGCTGGCTCGATGAGGGGAGGAGCGCGCAGGACAGCGAGCCCGACAGGGCGCTCGCCGCCTTCGACCGGGCAATCGAGATCGATCCCAGCCTGGCCGAGGCCTACCACAACCGGGCCATCTTCCGGAAAAACCTCTTCGCGCGCACGGGGAGCCAGGTCCTGCTCGCGACCTGGCGCATCGACTTCTGCCGGGCCATGCGTTTCAACCCGGGACTCGCCGACCTCGTCCTCTACAATCCCCAGCAGCTCACGCGCCTGCTCGACGTCCGCCCCGTGATCGTCGAGATCGAGAAGATCATGGCCGAGGGGGACTACGACCCCGCCTTCTACGTCGCGCGCGCCTTCCTGACGGCGGTCTCGGTGATGATCCCCGGCGAGGAAGCCGTCGGCCTCGAAGAGACCCTCGCGGACTTCGAGCTCGCGCGGAGGCTCGACCCCGGCTACACGATTGCGCGGATGCTCTCGGGCGCGGTCCTCCGGCACATGGGCCGCGCCGCCGAGGCCGAAGAGGCGCTCCTCGCAGCGCACCGTGCCGCCCCCGAGGTCGCCATGATCCGCTACGAGATCGCCTCGCTCTATGCCTCCCAGAAGGACGCGGCGAAGGCCGTCGAATACCTCGACCCGATCGTCGCCCGCGACCGCGACCTCTGTCGCCGGATCCGCGAGGACCCTTCGTTCGATCGCGTCCGCGAGTCGCCGGAGTTCCGCGCGCTCCTCGAGAGGCGCTGCAAGTAGCAGGGCTCGGCCGGGCGAGGGCCGGCCGGAGTACCTGGCCCCCGAGCCGAGCTCCTGGGATGCGTTCGGTTGGGACGCAGGGTGCCACGCACCCGAGGACGGCTTCGGCCGCGCGTCGACACCCATCTTCACGGACCGGATCCGAAGTCCGCCGCTCGGGAGGCGGCTGTCCCCTGGCCAAGTGGCCGAGTCGACCACCCGAGGTCCGGGTATCATCCCGAGGTCCGGGTATCAGCTATCCGCAGTCCGGGCAGGAAGGGTGGCGGGCGGCCTCAGTTGAGGCGGCAACGCAGGTAGGCGGCGCGGGCGGCGTCGCGCTCGACGGCAACTCAACGAGCGGGCATCTCGCTCCACGCGAGCCGCGGTCCGTCCAAGAGCAGGCTCAGCGCGTTCAGAACGTTCCGGCCGAGGATGCCCACTTCCGCGTCGACGACGAGGAAGTTCCCGCGGAAGAGCCTTCCCAGGAATGTCATCTCGATCTCGACGACCGGAACCAGCGACCGAGTTCGGTCGAATCCTTCGATCTCGTAGCGCTTCCTGCCGGGAATGGATGTTCCCAGAAGTTCGATCACGTGCCGAGGAACAAGAGAAACGTCCGCACCGCTGTCGATCAGCATCGGGACGTCCTCGCACACCGTGGCGTGCGTCCCGTCGCGAAAGGCTACCCGTGCAACCGGCGCCGGCGGGTCGAACCCGTTCCGTTCATAGGCCGGCATCGTTCTCGAGCTCGACGACCTCCAACGTGAAGTCGGAAACCTCCTCGGGTCGGACCAGGCGAGGGCTCGTCGCTCGTGACCACCCTTCGACATCCACGTCCGGAATGACGACATAGACGCGTGCATTCTCCGGCAGGCAAACGCCCGCGGGCAACTGGATCGTTCCCTTTTCGACTCTGCCTTCCACGGCGATCATGGGCACCTCCCATCCCGCGGGACGCACTGGTACTCACGTCTGCCGAGATTCTACATCAACGGGCGCGCTCGCTGTTCAGTGGACGTCGGGTCCGGACACGGGGTGTCAGGCACCCGAGGACGGTTATGTGATATCGGAACGCGAACTCCTGCCCTGGTTCCATGGCGCCGAGGTAGATCCGGACCTCGCGCGGCGTGAGCTCGTAGCGGTCGATCTTCCTCTCGCCCAGGAGCTCCGCGAAGTCTCCGGCGTCCACCTGGAAGCCGGGAGGGAGGCCGAGCGTCACGATCACGTGTCTTGTAACACCTCCTTAGCGCCGCTTCCGGTCCCGCTGGGTGCGGAGGAGGGCGGCTCTTTCGCGCGCTTCGGCGGCTTCAGTCGCGCGTCCCGCCCGCTCGAGGAGCCCGACGTGGTCGTCCCAGGCTTCGAGGAAGCCGGGGTCGATCTCGATCGCCCTGGCACAAGCCGCGATGGCGGCGTCGCGGTCCCCGCGCGCCTCGCACATGCGGGAGCGCTCGAGATGGGCCCGGGCGCTCCGGGGATCGAGGACAAGTGCCGCGTCGACGTCCCCGGAGGCGCCCGCGAGGTTCCCGGCGGTTCGCCGCGCCGCGGCGCGGGTGACGTAGGCGTCCGCGATCTCGGGTTCGAGCTCGATCGCCCGAGTCGCGTCGGCCGTTGCCGCGGGGAGGTCGCCAAGGGCGAGGTGCGCGCCGGCACGGTTCCGGTAGGCGAGGGCGAGGCCGGGGTCGATCTCGATCGCGCGGGTGTGGTCCGCGATCGCCCCGGCCAGGTCGCCTTGCGCTGCCCGTGCCTCTCCGCGGGTGACGTACCAGACGGGTCTCTCGGGGTCGATCTCGATCGCGCGGTTCGCGTCGGCGATCGACTCGTCGAATTCTCCCAGCAGAAATCGCGCGTACGCGCGGTTGTTGTAGGCCGCGCCCCAGGCGGGCTCGATCGAAAGGACGCTCGTGAAGTCGAGGATCGCGCCCTCGGCGTCCCCTTTTCCGAGGCGCGCCCGGCCGCGGCCGAAGAAGGCCCGTGCGGAGCGGGGGTCGATCGAGAGCACGTATTCGAATTCCTTGATCGCGAGGTCGTAATCGCGCATCGCGACCCTCGCGTCGCCGCGATGGAGCCACGGCTCCAGCGAGGCAGGATCGAGCTCGATCGCCCGGGTGAAATCGGCGATCGCGCCGTCCAGGTCGCCCCCGTCACTCCGGGCGCGGCCGCGGGCGTCGAACGCGGGAGCAAGTCCCGAGTCGATCTCGACCGCTCGCGTGTAGTCCCGGATGGCGGCTTCGAGATCCCCCGCGTAGTAACAGGCGACGCCGCGATCGAACCATGCGACGGCCGATTGCGGGTCGAGCTCGATCGCGCGATCGAAGTCCTCGATCGCCTTCGCGTAGTCGCATCGCTGGGTGAACGCGTTGCCGCGGTTCATACGGAAATCCATGTAGAGCGGGTCGAGCTCGATCGCGCGCGTGTAGTCAAGAATCGCGCCCTCGAGATCCCCCAGGGCGAGCTTCGCCATGCCGCGGTTGTTGAAAGCCGCGGCCTCTTGGGGGGCGAGCTCGACGGCCCGGTCCTGGTCCTCGAGCGCGCCCTCGAAGTCGCCCTTCTCCTGACGGGCCGCGCCTCGGCCCAGGTAAGCCTTGACCAGTCTCGGGTCGAGTTCGATGGCACGGCCGTACTCGGCGATCGCTCCGTCGAGATCTCCCTGGGCGGCGAGGATCCGGCCGCGCCGGAGATGGTCCGTTGCGCCCCGCGAATCCGGCGGCGCGGCGGCTCCCGCCCGGCGGCCTCTCCGGGCGAGCTCGCGCTTGACGCGCCCCCACCATTCTCCGTCGATCGACCAGGGGGGAGGCCGCTCGATGCCGGCCGCCAGTCCAACGAGTTCCAGGAGCGTCGTCTCCGCGAGGCTTCCCTCCCCTCCGAGTCGCACCAGGGCAATGCCGGCGGGCACGGCCCGGCTCTCGTCCAGCTCCGTCCATAGGTAGAATCCAAGTGCCTCGACCGCGCCGCGCGGGTCGCCGAGGAGGCCGAGGGTCTCGCACGTGAGAGCGAGGAGGGTCCGCCCGTCCAGCCCCTTCTCGCGGAGCTCGTCTCCCTGCGCGCGCGCGAGGATCTCTACCGCGCTCGCCTGGCGGTGTCTCTCCCGCGGCCGGCGCGCCTCTCGATTTGCGATCCGGTCGAAGGCCATCTGGACGATCCGCTCCTGGGCCTCAGGGATCCTCAGCGGCGTTCCCCCCGCCGCGGCCGGAACCCTGCCCTCCATCCAGGCCCCGACGGCGCTTTCGAGGCCCTCTATCGTGCCCGCGCCGGCCTGGCGTTCCTCGGCATCCGGCTCGCCCGCCGCCAGGACGGTCTCTCGAACGCGGCGCCGCATGCGCTCCGTGATACCGGCCAGGCTAGCGACGAGGATCTCGACCGTCTGTCGTTCGCGGTAGCTCGCGAGCTCGATCTTCGCGTCCTCGTACGCCTCCCGTCCGACTCGCTCGGGGTCGAGCTCCCCTTCTTCGGCGCGGGAAAGAAGGAACTCGATCCTCTGCCGGTGGCGCGCGAGGAGGGCGCCTTCGGCCTTCTCCACGCCGCTTTTCAGCCGGGAAGCCTCGCCGTCGTCGGCGGATAGTCCCGCGGCCTGCCCGAACGCGAACCGCGCGAGCGTGTAGTCCTCGCTCGCCTCGGCGAGGCGACCCATTGCCAGAAGAGTCTCGTAGAGCCCGCGGCGGACCGCTTCGTCCGAGGGATCGAGACGGAGCGCGTCCGCCCACGCCTCGGAGAGAGCGCGGAGCTCTTCGAGGAGCTCCCGGGCGCTCTCCTTCTCGGCCGCGTCCGGTGACGATCGCTCCGTCGGGTCGGAGGGGATCTCGCGCAGGACCCCGGCGGCTCGCGCCAGCATCCCGGGCGGGTCGAGCGCGAGGGCGCGCGCACGGGCCGCGGCGGCCTCCCGCTTCTCCTGGACGATGAGGTAGACCTGGATCGCCGCCGCGGTGAAGAAGATCGCCAGCGCGATCCCCACGACCGGCCGGTGGGCCCGGACCCACCTCCAGGCCGTTTCGAGGGCGCCGTACCGGGCCGCGCCGACGATCCGGCCGTCGAGGTACGCCTCGATGTCTGCCTGGAGGTCCGCGACCCCGGCGTAGCGGGCGGCGGGATCGCGTTCGAGCGCCTTGCGGGCGACCGCTTCGAGCTCCCGCGGGATCCGGCGCTCGGGGGCCCTCGTCGAGGGTGCCTCGACCGGTTCGGAGCCGATCCGGACGAGGAGAGCCGGCTTGCCGCTCCCCTCCCGATCGAGGTGAGGCGGCGTCCCGGTCAGGATTTCGTACAGAATCCCGCCCAAGAGATAGACGTCGCTCGCGCGCGAGAGATCGCCCCCCACTCCGGCCTGTTCCGGCGAGAGATAGGAAAGGGTCCCTACGATGCCGCCGGCCCCGGTGAGCGCCTCGCGGCTCTCGTAGCGGTCGGTGTCGATCCTCGCCGCGCGGGAGTCGTTGCCGGAACCGAGGAGCTTGGCGAGCCCCCAGTCCATGACGTAGACCTCGCCGAAGTCCCCGACCATGACGTTCGCGGGCTTGAGGTCTCGATGGAGGACGCCCCGGCTGTGGGCGAACCCGACGGCCTCGCAGACCTTGACGAAGACTCGGAGGAGCTGCGGGAGGGAGGTCGTTCCCGCCGCAATCTTGTCCCCGAGGGTCTCGCCCCGCACTTCCTTCATGGCGTAGAAAGGCTGGCCGTCCGGGTCCATCCCGAGCTCGTGGACGGGGACGACGTTCGGGTGGTCGAGCTGCGCGGTGATCTGCGCCTCCTCGACGAAGCGAGCGCGCACCTCCTCGTGGCCGGCGGCCTCCTCCCGGATCCGTTTCAGCGCGACCCGGCGCCGGAGCTCCGGGTCGTAGGCGAGGAGGACCTCGCCCATCCCTCCCCTTCCCAGGACGCTCTGGATGCGATACCGGATGCGGCCCGTACCGGCCGGTCGCCGTCCCGTTCCGATCGGCGTCGCGAGCGGGGCCTTCGGGTCGATCCGAGTCGGACCGTCGCCGGAGTCGATCTCGGTGGGCGCACCGGCGTTCAGGCGTTCGCCCTCCTCTCCGCGGTCACCGGCCTTCGTCATCCTCGTCCCCTCGCTCGATCAGACGCTATCGCGGGTGTCGAACGGGCGCAAGGGCGGGCGGCGACTGGCTCCCCGGGTCTGCCTCTGATACAAGGAAGATCGTGGAGTCCGGCGATCGCGCGGAAGAACGGCCTCGTGAGAGGTGGTTTGAGACGGCCACCGTGTTCTGGCTGGGCGCGATCGTGCCGCCCGTCGGCGCCGCGCTCTCGCTCGCGGCGTTCTTCGAGCGGTGGCGCCGCCGGCTCCTCCCTTCGCCGGCCAGAATCCCGGCCGCGCTCTTCGGCCTCGCCCCGACGCTCTGGCTCGGCTGGTGGAGCTGGGAGAAGGCGACGGGACCCGGGCTCGCGCTCGGAGGCCCAGGCGACGCTCCATTCCTGGACCCGGCCTCGCTCGGCCTCGCGGGGAAGATCCTTCTCGTCTCCGCCCTCCTCCACTTCTTCCTGGGCGCGCTCTGCGGCGCGCTCTGGGGGGCCCGGACGGCCCCGGCTGGTCGAACGATCGTGCGCGCCGGGGTCGGAGCGATCTCCGGTTCGGGCTGGGCCTGGTGCGCGGCGGGCGCGTATTTCGTGGTCCGCCAGGCGATCCTCGCGAGTCCGATCGGCGTGGGGATGGGAGTCGCGGTCCTCGCGATCCCGCTCGCGAGCCTCATCCTTGCGCGCCAGGCGGAGCGGACGCGCGATGGGGCGCTCGACTGGTCCAGGGTGGCCGACTGAGCGCCCGCGTGTGCGAAAGAGCAAGCCAATCGGGCGGAGACTCGCGGCCACGGCCGGCCTCGCGGCTTTCCTTCTGGGGGGCTGCTGCGCCATCGAGGACGCTGGGCGCGGGCCGCGCGCGTACGGCGGGATCCGGAGCTTGGTCGAAGGGGAGTGCGGTCCAGGAGCCTTCGGGCCGATCGGACTCGTCTTCATGCATCCGGTCCCCGCTTTCAGCGTTCTCGCGCTCGACGTTCCGCTCTCCCTGACACTGGATACGATCCTGTTGCCGTTCGCGGTCGTGCGCGAGGCACTCGGCTCTCGCCCGAGAGAGGATGGGTCCTGCGGTCGCGCTTCCGGCGAAGGAGAACCGGCTCGAAACGACTGACCTCAGGCCGAACGCCGCTATTTCCGCCACCGTGATCGCTCTCCCTCGCGGGCGCGGGTGTTCGACGATCGAACGCGCGGCGCGAGTAGACCCGATCGTCGCGCGAGTCGCAAGTCCACAACCCAACGTGACTTGTCCCACACGTCGCGAACGGCCCGCCCTTTGCGCCTTGTCTCTCCCGCGAGCCGCGCCATGCGCCGGCCGGATCGGAGGGACGGACATGAACGGATCAAGAGTGGGCTGGAAGGGCCTGAGCTTCGTGGCCTTCTTCCTTATCTTGCACGTGGGTCGGGGCTCGAGCTCCGTTCTCGCCGCGGATGCCCCCCTCTGGCGGACCTCCTCGGAGCTCGGCACCCGTACCCGGACCTTCGAGGAGGGGCTCCGCGCGGATCCGTCCGTCGGGCGCTACCGGCTGGTCGAGCTTGACGCCACGAGCCTCGACCGCGGTTCGCGTTTCTCCCTCGATCTGTTCGACGGCCAGATGTTCGGAGCGGCGCTTTCGCGCGCCTCGCGCCCAGAGGCGGGCACGCGCCGCGCCGCCGCCTGGAGAGGGGAGCTGGACCGAGGGGCGGGCCGGATCGTCGCGGTCAGGCGCGGTCGCGCCGTCGCGGCCGAGATCCGGCTGTACGGCCGCGGTCCCTACCAGCTCCGGCCGCTCGCCGGACGGCTCCACGCCCTTGTCGAGATTCGTCAAGGCGCCGGGATCCGGTGCGGCCTGGGCGCATCCTGGCGCGAGCGTTCCGCGGCGACCGCGGAGCCGGCCGGACTTGCCGTGCTCCAGGAGATCCCCGCCCGCCAGCCCGCCGGTGAGGGCTCCGCGGCTTCCGCTGCCACGGGGGGCGAGACGATCGACGTCCTCCTCGCCGTTTCGGCCGGGGTCTCGCGCGGGGCGGCGTCGGTCGAGGCCCTGGAGGCCTGGGTCGAGCTCTCGATTGCCGTCACGAACGACGCTTACGCGCGGAGCCTCGTCGCCCAGCGCGTACGCCTCGTCTCCATCGTGGCGACCGACTACGAGGCCACGGGGAACCCGGGCTACGACCTCATGCGCCTGGAGGACCCCGACGACGGCCACCTGGACGAGGTCCCGCCGCTCCGCGATCGGTTCGGCGCGGATCTGGTCGCCCTCCTCATCGACAAGGGCGCGGCGACCGGCGTGCTCGGCTTGGCGGGGGGGATCTACGATCCCGAGGCCCCGTCCGACGACCTCGCCTATGTGGTGGTCATGGCCTCGCTCGCGCCGGGGGTCCTCCCTCACGAGCTCGGCCACCTCATGGGGTGCGGGCACGACCGGGAGGACGGGGTCCAGGGGGCGTTCGAGTATTCGTGGGGCCACACCGCCGCGGGCGGGGAGTGGTCGACGATCAT
The DNA here is from genome assembly GCA_016209595.1 of Planctomycetota bacterium. Taxonomy (GTDB): domain Bacteria; phylum Planctomycetota; class JACQVV01; order JACQVV01; family JACQVV01; genus JACQVV01. Next base: position 11,309 of record JACQVV010000561.1, on the reverse strand, counting down.
GGCAAACGGGGGCGGCCTCGGGGACGGGTACGGGATCCCCAACTTCTCGAACCCCGACGTGGAGTTCCGAGGACAGCCGACCGGCGCGCCGGAGGGAAGCCCGGACTGGGCCGACCACGCGAGGACGCTCGACGAGACCGCGGCCGCGATCGCCGCCTTCCGGGATGTTCCGTCCGTGGTCGCGTACGCGGGCCCGGATCGCACCGCGACCGCCGGGCCGCTCGGCACGGCGCGGGTCCGCCTCGACGGGTCAGGGAGCGCGCCGGCGGGCGGGATCGCCTCGTACGAGTGGAGCGAGGACGGGAGGCTCCTCGCCACGGGGGAGGAGACGGTCGTGGAACTCGCGCTCGGGGGGCACCGGATCGAGCTTCGCGTTACCAGCGACGCGTCGATTGGCGGCGAGGACACCGATGAGACTGTCATCCAGGTTGTCGCGAACCAGCCTCCCGTCGCCGACGCGGGGGAGGATCTCGTCCTGGCCGACATCGGGGACGACGGGGTCGAGGCCGTGCGCCTGGACGGCTCCGGGTCGCGCGACCCCGACGGCAAGGCCTTACGCTTCACCTGGCGCGAGGCGGGGACCGCGATCGCGCGCGGCCCGCGCCCGCTCGTCTCGCTCGTGCCGGGCGAGCACCGGATCGAGCTCGAGGTCCGGGACGCGGGGAACCCCGCCCGCGGGATCCCCTCGTACGCCGACACCGACGAGGTCATCGTCCTCGTCGCCCGAGAGGTCCTGCGCGTCCCGTCGAGCTTCCCGACGATCCAGGCCGCGCTCGACGCGGCGGGGGACGGCTCGGTCGTCCTCGTCGCGCCCGGGACGTATTCGGGGCCAGGGAACCGCGACCTCTCGTTCGGCGGCCGGTCGGCGTCGGTTGTCTCCGAGGAAGGGCAGGCAGTGACGACGATCGACGCGGGCGGGACCGATGAGGAGCCGCACCGGGCCTTCGTGCTTTCCGGCGGCGATGGACGCGACGTCGCGATCCGGGGGTTCACGATGACGGGAGGGAATGCCGGCGGGGGGTATGGCGGCGCGATCCTCTGCCCGCGCGGCGCGTCGCCCACGATTGGCGACTGCCTGTTCCTCGCCAACCGGGCTCTCTCCGGTGGGGCCATCGCCGCCCAGGACGGCGCGTCCCCGGCGATTTCCGGGTGCGAGTTCCGGTCGAACACCGTGTTGCGGCTCGGCGGGGCGATCGACGCTGAGGGGGGGGACGGGGGGGAGGAACTCCCCCCCGGGCGCCAGGATGGCGCAGGGGGAGGCCGAGGGGGCGAAGCCCCCTCGGGGAGGAGCGGAGGCCAGGGATGGCCGGAGCGACGATTGCGCCGGAGCTCGCGCCGTGGTGGGGACGAGCCCACGGCCGTCCTTCTCGAGAGGAACGTCTTCGAGGGGAACGTCGCCACGCTCGGCGGGGCGATTGCCGCGACGAACGGGAGCGGCCTCATCCTGGCGGCGAACCGCTTCCAGGGGAACAAGGCGCGCCAGCACGGGGGCGCTATCTACGCCGTGGGACCCCGCGGCCTCGCGCTCTCGAACGACCTCTTCGCCGGGAACCAGGCCGGGACGAACGGGGGGGCGATCGCTCTCTCAACGGCCCCGAAGGTCGCCCTGGCGAACGAGACCTTCGCGGGGAACGCCGCTGGCCAGGCCGGATCGGCCGTCTCCGCGGCATCTTCGTCCGTCCGCGGCGCGAACGCGATCCTCTGGGACGAGGGGCCCTCCGAGATCTGGACGGAGGAGTCCACCGTCGACCTCGGCTGGTCGATCGTCCGCGGCGGTTGGCCGGGCGAGGGAAACCTCGATGCCGACCCGCTCTTCGCCGATCCCGTCTCGGGCGACTACACTCCGGGCGCTGGCTCCCCGGCGGTCGATTCGGCGAACGGGACCGTCGCGCCGCGAGCCGACGCGCTGGGGAATCCGCGTCACGACGACCCCGCCACGCCGAACTCCGGGAAGGGCGTCCCCCCCTACGCGGACCGCGGGGCCTTCGAGCGCGTGGAATGATGGACCCCTGCACCACCGCTTTCGCGTATGATGCGGCGTTGGGGTCCACGGTCGCGAGGCGCGGGGAGGACACGTGGAGAGCGGAGACAAGGCCGAGAGGCTCGTCGGGGTCGTGCGCCGCATGGTCGAGGAGATGCGAGCGGCGCCAGAAGGGACGATCGAGATCGGGCTCGATCAGTCGCTCGAGCGGGACCTCGGGTTCGACAGTCTGGGGCGCGTTGAGCTCCTGAGGAGGCTGGAGCGTGAATTCGGCGTGAGTCTCCCCGAGGGCGCGCTCGCCTCGGTGGAGACGCCGCGGGATCTCCTGGTCGCGGTCGAGGGGGGGAGCGCGGAGCGTGCGGGACGGCCGGGCCCCGAGTTTCGGGTCGCCGCGGCCGCGAGGTCGCAAGGGACCCCCGTGGGGGCCCGCACCATCGTCGAGGCCCTGGAGTGGCACGTCGCGGAGCATCCGGAGCGGATCCACATCCACCTCTACGGCGAGGACGAACGGGTCGAGGAGATCCGCTACGGAGAGCTTCACCGGGACGCCCTGGCGGTCTCGGGGGGCATGGCGAGGCGAGGCGTCGAGCCGGGCGGGACGGTGGGGATCGTGCTGCCGACGGGGCGGGACTACTTCCGCGCGTTCTACGGAGCGCTCGTCGCGGGCGCGGTCCCGGTCCCGCTCTATCCTCCCGTGCGTCTCACGCGGATCGAGGAGCACCTCCGCCGGCAGGCGGGGGTCCTCACGAATGCGGGGGTGACGGTCCTCGTGACCTTCGCCCAGGCGAAGCCGCTCGCCCGCGCCCTCCAGTCGAAGGTGAAGACCCTCCGCCATGTGGTGACGGTCGAGGACCTCCTGGCGGGCGGCGCACCGCCGGCTCGGGCCACGGTGCGGGAGGGCGACATCGCGTTCCTCCAGTACACGTCAGGGAGCACGGGGAACCCGAAAGGCGTCGTCCTCACCCACGCGAACCTCCTCGCGAACATCCGGGCGATGGTGCGGGCGTCGGGCGTGACGTCGGACGACGTCTTCGCGAGCTGGCTCCCCCTCTACCACGACATGGGACTCATCGGCGCCTGTCTCGCCACGATGTACCAGGCGATGCCGGTCGCGCTGATGTCCCCCTTCTCCTTTCTCTCGCGTCCGGAGCGATGGCTCTGGGCGATCCACCGCCACCGGGCGGCGGTCTCCGCCGCGCCCAACTTCGCTTACGAGCTCGCGGTGGCCAAGACGGACGACGCGGCGCTCGAGGGGCTCGACCTCTCGAGCTGGCGGATCGCGCTGAACGGCGCAGAGGCGGTGAGCCCGCGAACGATCGAGCGCTTCACTCGGCGCTTCGCCCCGTTCGGCTTCCGTCCGGAGGCGATGGCGCCGGTCTACGGGCTCGCCGAATGCTCGGTCGGCCTCGCCTTCCCGCGGCCGTTCGGGACGCTCCCGAAGATCGATCGCGTCCGCCGCGAGACGTTCGCCCGGAGCGGACGGGCGGAGCCGGCGGAGGGCGCCGACACCAGCGCATTCTCCTTCGTCTCCTGCGGGCAGCCGATCCCGGGCCACGAGATCCGGATCGTGGACGAGACCGGCCGCGAGGTGGCGGAGCGGCACGAGGGGCGGCTCCAGTTCCGCGGGCCCTCGGCGACCTCGGGGTACTTCCGGAACGAGGAGGAGACCCGGCGCCTGTTCGCCGGGGACTGGCTCGACTCCGGGGATCTCGCCTACGTCGCGGGAGGAGACGTCCACGTGACCGGGCGGATGAAGGACCTCGTGATCCGAGCCGGCCGGAACCTCTACCCGCACGAGATCGAAGAAGCCGTGGGGGAGGTCGAGGGGGTGCGGAAGGGCTGCGTGGCGGTCTTCGGGAGCGCCGATCCGGGAAGCGGAACGGAACGGCTCGTTGTGGTCGCCGAGACGAGGCTCTCCGACGAGCGGGCGAGGGAGTCGCTCAAGAAGCGAATCCAGACTGCGGTCCTCGACGTCGCGGGCACCCCTCCCGACGACATCGCGCTCGCGCCGCCGAGGTTCGTACCCAAGACCGGGAGCGGGAAAGTCCGCCGCTCCTCGGCCCGAGACCTCTACGAGAAGGGGCGGATCGAGGTCCGCGAGAAGCCGGTCTGGGCCCAGAGGCTGCGGCTCGTGGCGGCGGCGCTCGCCGGTTCCGCGCGGGCCAGGGCGCGAGTGGCCGGCGAGTACCTCTATGCCGCCTGGGTCGGACTCGTCTTCCTTCTCCTTGCCCTTGCCGGGTGGATCGCCGTCGCCCTCCTGCCGCGGCGCGCCTGGCGCTGGGCCGCCGTCCGGGCGGCCTCTCGGGCGGTCCTCTTCCTCGCGCGGATCCCGGTCCGGGTCGAAGGACGGGAGCGCCTCCCCGCGGGACCCTTTGTCCTGGTCTCCAACCACACGAGCTACGCGGACGTCCTCGTCCTCTCCGCCGTCCTGCCTCGCGGCCCCTCCTACGTCGCGAAGCGCGAGTTCCTCGGCTCGGCGCTCGCGCGGATCCCGCTCGCGCGGCTGGGGGCGCTCTTCGTCGAGCGATTCGACGCGGAGCAAGGCGTCGAGGACGCGAAGCACGTCTCGGATGCCGTGGCCGCGGGTGCGACGCTCGCCGTCTTCCCGGAGGGAACGTTCCAGCGCCGTCCGGGGCTCCTCCCCTTCCGGACGGGGGCTTTCGCCATCGCCGCCGAGCGGAGACTCCCGGTCGTCCCCGTGGCGCTCCGCGGGACTCGTTCGGTCCTCGTCGACAGCCAGTGGTTTCCCCGCTGGGGCGAGGTCGCGGTCACGATCGGCGAACCGATCCCCCCGGACGGCGCCGACTGGTCGGCGGCGATCCGCCTTCGCGACCGGGCCCGCGAGGTCATCCTCGCCGGTTGCGGGGAGCCTGACCTCGAGCGGGAGACGGTCGCCGTGTGACGGGCCGAGCTTCGGAGACTCTACCGGGAGCCGGCGCCCCGGCTCCCGGATCGCACCGCGCTCCGCTTCCCGCGCTTTTTCGCGCGCGGGAGAGGATGGCTCGGTCGCAGTCGGATCGTGGGCCCGCGACGGGAGAACGGACGGAGCCCGCCGTTGGCCATGTCGATGTCGAAACCCAGGTGTTCGAGCGTGGTCGCGCCGATCGTCGGGTATTCGTCCTTGGGCTCGAAGGTGACTCGGCCGATCCCGCTCCGGCCCCCGATGTCGAAGCGGACATACGCCCACCGGCGGCGCATTCGCTTCTTCTCCCAGCCCTTGTAGACATCGGTCCCTTCGGCCTCGACGCCGATCGAGGCAAGGAGTTTCGCCGGCATCGCGCTGTCCGTGGAGCCGCTGTCCACGAAAGCCTGGATCTCGAAGCATCGTTCGGGGTCGGTCAGGCTGCGGACAACAACATCTACCCAGATCTCGTCGCTCAATCGCGCTCTCCAGAGGCTCGCGTAGAGCATACTCCAGGTTGCTAGAATACGCGGAGTCGTTTCGGGGGGAAGATGTGACGGCGGGTCCTGAGTCGTTCGACGAGAGGTTCGTCAGCCGGATGATCGAGCTCGGCTTTGGCGCGAGCTCGACGCTCACCGGACTCCTCCGGGAGCGGGTGCGGGAGGAGGGGGAGAGCCCGCCCGCTCCGATCGACGAGTGGCTCGTCCGGTCCGGCGTCCTGACGCGCGACCAGGCGCGGACGATCCTGGAGGAAATCGGCACGCCCGTTCGGGCGCTCGACGCGCACGACGAGATGGTCGGGAAGGAGCTCGGAGGCTACAAGATCGTGCGGAAGATCGCCTCCGGCGGCATGGGGACCCTCTTCGTCGCCCGGGACCCGACTCTCGAGCGGGACTTCGCGCTCAAGGTGATTTCCGCCGATCGCGCCCGGGACCCGCGGTACGTGCGGAGGTTCCTCGAAGAGGCAAAGCTCGCGAGCCGCCTCGACGACCCGCACGCGGTTCCGATCCTGCGCTTCGGCGAGGACCGGGGGTTCCACTACTGCGTGCTGCCGTTCGTGGAGGGCGAGGACATCGAGCGCCATGTCCGGGGTCAGGGTCCGCTTCCGGTGGCGTATGCCGTCCGGGTCATCGAGCAGGCCGCTCGGGGGCTCGCCGCGGCGCACCGGCTGGGGATCGTCCACCGCGACATCAAGCCGTCGAACCTCCTCCTCGATTTGAGCGGCCGGGTTCGCGTGACCGACTTCGGTCTCGCCCGCGCGCTGGAGGGAGGGATCGATCTAACCAGGAGCTTCGAGGTCGTGGGGACGCCTCTCTATCTCCCTCCGGAGCAGGCCCGCGGAGAGGAGGCCGACGTCCGGGGGGACGTTTACTCGCTCGGCCTCACCTTCTACTTTCTCCTCGCGGGTCGCCCGGCCTTCGCGGGAGCGAATGCCTTCGACGTGGTGCAGAAGCAGTGTCACGAGCCCCTTCCCGATCCCGCCGCCACGAACCCGGCGGCGAGGGAAGCACCCCTCGACCTCCTGCGGAGGATGACGGCGAAGGACCCCGCGGAACGTCCGGCGTCGATGGAGGAGGTCCTTGCCGCGATCGAGGCGTGGAAGGCCCAGAGGGCCGTGCAGGGAAGGACGCGCTCCTGGAGTCCTCTTGCGCTCGCGGCGGGGGTAGCGGTCGTTGCCGTTACCCTGGTCGCCCTTGGAGTGTGGGGACTCTCGCGAGACTCTGCGGGCGAGCCCGCGCAGCCCGACCGAGCGCCGGAACCGGGGACACAGGCGCCCGGGACGAGCGGCACCGTGGATCTGGAAGAGGCTCTCCGCGTTCTCTTCGGACCCGCCGGCCGCCTGCTGTCGGTGCAGGGTGAGAGAATCCGGGTGGAGGCGACGCTGGAGTTCGACGATCGCGCGGACAAGGCGCTCCTCCCCGGGCAGCACAGGGGGTACGGGAGGGCCATTGAGCTGGGGAGGCTCGTCCTCAAGCGGAACCCGGGTTCCGTCAAGCCAGGCGACTTTGGGATGCTGCTCTTCCCTGGCTCGTGGTCGGCGATCGAGGAGGCCGAGCTCGCGGGCCGGTTGAGGGCACAGAGAGACTTCGAGGTCGGCTTCGCCTATCCCGCCGACATCGACGGAACGGAGACATTCCTGGCAGGGCTCTACCTGCAGTCGAGGCCCCCCCGGGAATCGGGTCTCCTCCTCGCCCTCTACGACTGGAGCACGGAGAAGGATAAAGGGGGCAAGGGCGAGGAATTTCCTATCCCGCTCGGGGCGCCCGTCGAGTTCGTGCTCCGCCTGGAGTGGAAGCCGCCGGAGCATCGCGTCCGGTTGACGGGGATCGCCGAGAAGGAGATCGTAGCGCCCGACCTCGCGTCGCGAGGGCTCGCGGAGGGCGCGATCGCGCTCGCCTGGGAAGGACTCGAGGAGCTCTCGGTCGACCGGATCCGCGTCCGCGGCGTCCTTAGTCAGGAGACGGCCCAGCGGCTCCTCTCCTCGGTCAAGGCTCCGGGAGGCGAGTAAGGAGCCCGCTCGACAGGTCGGCGGGGAGCCCCCCGCCCGCCAGGTGCCGGGCGAGGTCGGCGAGCTCGCTCTTCTTCTCCTCTTCCGACGGCGCATACTCGGCCACGGCGAGCTCCAGCGCGTCGAGGAAGACGAGCTTCGAGCGCCGGACGAGGTTACGCACCTGGTCCGGGGTGAGCGAGAGCCGGCGCGCGATCTCGTCATGGGAGAGGCGCCCCGGGCGCTCGTCCCCGAAGAAGAAGAGGCGGAAGACGGCGTAGCCCTCCGTGCGCCCGAGCCGCTCGTAGTAGCTCCGGACCGCCCGGCGGGCGGTCCGGAAGAGCGATACGTACCATTCCCGGTCGAAGGCCTCGTCGGGCGTGGGGCCTGCCGCCGCGATTTCGGTCGCGAGCGCGTCCAGCGAGACCTTCCGGCCGGCCCCTCTCTTCCGGGTTCCGGCCTGGCGGTAGCGGTCGATGAGGAAGCGGTGGGCGACGTGGAAGACGAAGCGGCGGAAGGACCCTTCCTCAGGCCGGGCGCGGGCGAGGAGGTCCCGCTCGACGAAGGCGAGGAAGACGTCCTGCGTGAGCTCCTCCGCCTCGTCCTTCGAGGAGAGCTTGCCGGAGAGATAGCGGTGCACGGGGCCCCAGAAGCGGCGCACCAGGTAGTCGTAGTCCCGGCCGAGGATGCGGGACCACTGCGTCTGGGCGCTGTCATTCGTCTCGTCGTTCTTTTCGGGCATGGTTCAGTCCCTATAGCGGACCGGGCCGCCAGTAGGGGGCGCTGGCGCGCGCGCGATCCATCGCTCGAAGCACCCGGATCGCCTCCAGGCCCGTTTCGATCGCGGCGGCCTCCGCCTCTAGCTTCCGGTCCGGATGGATGAACTGGTTCGCTCTGCGGTTGGCGTAGACCACGCAGACCGCCCCCGAGCGCATGCCGCCGAGTCCCGCGAGCGTGAAGAGGGTCGAGCACTCCATCTCGAGGTTGACGACGCCCGTGCGCGCGAGCTCCTCGTCGATGTCCTTGAAGCGCGGCGGGAAGCCGGGAACCTCGCGGCCTTGAGCCCCGTAGAAGCCGCTCGCGGACGCCGTGAGACCCACGTGGAACCGCACGCCACCACGGCTCGCGGCCTCGATCAGGGCGAGGACGACCTCGTGGTGGGCGACGGCCGCGTGACCCTCGCGGACGAACCAGGTCGAGGTGTTCTCGAGCCGGACGCCGCCCGTCGAGATCGCGAGGTCGCCCACCTGGGTCGCGGGCGCGAGCCCGCCGCACGTCCCGATCCGTAGGAGCGTCGGCCGGTCGGCGCACTGGGCGAGTTCGATCACGGCGATCTCGGTGTTGTCGCAACCGATCCCGGTCGCCATCACGGTGAGCTCGCCGCCGTCCCAGGTCCCGGTGTATGTGACGTACTCGCGGTTCCGGCGCTCGACCCGGACCCCCTCGAAGCGCCGTGCCACCCGGTCGGCGCGGGCGGGATCCCCGCAGAGGAGGACGTACGGGGCGACCTCGCCCGGCGCGAGGCCGATGTGGTACTGGCGCCCCTCTGGGTCCTTCACGACCTCGGCGGATTCGTAACCGGACATCTCGGACATGCGCGCCTCGCTGGGTGTTCACCGGGGATTATAGTCGCTCGGGTGTCATTCGCTCGTGCTCCCGGGTGGAAGGGGGTGCGTGCTGACCGCAGGGTTCAGGCCGGGTGTGGTTCACCTCTGCGGACGATATCCAGCCGGAGGCGCAGCGGCCGTGGATCGTGGACTGGCCGGCAGTACGGGTCTCCACTCGATTGACGATTCACTCTGGAGTTTGCGATTATCATCGAACAACTTGACGATGTCAGGCGCATGGTTTACGATGATGTGTGCTCAAGCATGAACAAGAGAAGATCGTAAAAGAACTACTTGACGAAAACGAGTCCTTCCGGACCTCGGAGTTCGCCGAGCGAGCTGGGATCACTCGCCAGGCCGCACATCGACGTCTCCGCGCCCTCGTTGCCACGGGCAAGCTCGAGCGCGTGGGGAAGGGACGGGGCGCGCGATATCGGCGCGTTGGCGCCGCCGACCGGTTCTCGGCCACGTTCCCCGTTTCGGGCCTCGCGGAAGACCGTGTCTGGACCGAGTCGCTCGAGCGCGTCGGCTTCCTTTCGCGACTCGCGCCGAACGCTCGCAAGGTCTTCACCTACGCGTTCACGGAGCTCCTCAATAACGCGATCGAGCACTCGGGATCCGAGTCGGTCACGGTCCGATTCGAGTCCTGCCCCTCGGAGATCGCCTTCGAGATCGATGACCTCGGGGTCGGTATCTTCGAGCGCGTGCGCGAAGCCTTCGCGCTCCCCAACCGTCTCGAGGCGCTCCAGGAGCTCTCGAAGGGCAGGGTGACCACCCGGCCGCGGGAGCACACCGGTGAAGGCATCTTTTTCACATCGAAGGTCGCCGACCGCTTCGAAATCGACTCGGGGGGGCTCTGCTGGTTGGTGGACAATCTGCGGGGGGAGATGACAGTTCGGGAGTCTCCAGATCGCCAGGGGACACGAGTCCGATTCGCGGCGAGCCCCGACAAGCCGGACTCTCTCCAGGATCTCTTCTCCGCGTACACCGAGGAACTCGAGTTCTCCAGGACGCGGATCGCCGTCCGGCTCTTCGAGATCGGCACAGAGTTTGTCTCGCGATCCGAGGCCAAGCGCCTCGTCACCCGCCTCGAGGCTTTCCGCGATGTTGTCCTGGACTTCACGGGCGTCGAGATGGTCGGCCAGGGGTTCGTCGACGAGGTGTTCCGGGTCTGGGCAGGGCGGCATCCCCAGATTCGCATCACGCCGGCGAACATGAACCCGGCCGTCGAGTTCATGGTCCGGCGAGGGTTGGGGCGCTGATTGCCTGGAAGCCTACTGACACCTCCTGAGAAACGGTCGGGAGCGGGAGCGGGAACGGCAGCGGGAGAGGGCAAGGCACCTCGGCGGAGCAGGCTGCTAGGATACGGGCGCTCAAGGCTCTCTATCGGAAGGAGGCGTGCCATGTCGATACGATTCGCGTGCTCGTGCGGCAAGGAGCTCTCCGCCCCGGAGGCCGCCGCCGGAGAGCGTCGCAATTGTCCCGGTTGCGGAAAGATCGCCGTTGTTCCCGGGGCCGGCGTGCCGGAGGCGACCGTTCCGGGGAGGGCGGTGCCGGAGACGACCGTTCGCTCCGCGTGGCAGCTCCTCGGCGAGGGTGCCGCGGCGCGTCCAAGCATCGCCCTCACCGAACTCGGTGGCGAAGGAGCAGCCCAGCCTAACTCCGCTCGCGACGCCGGCGGCGAGCCGTCGGAGTGGCTCGGCCGCTATCCCGTCCTGGGCACGATCGGGAAGGGCGGCATGGGCGAGGTCCTCCTCGTCAAGGACCCGGAGCTCAACCGCGAGCTCGCCGCGAAGGTCTCGCTCGGCGGATCCCGGGTCGAGCGGCTCCTGCTCGAGAAGTTTCTCCTCGAGGCCCAGGTGACGGGCCAGCTCGAGCACCCGAACATCGTTCCTCTCCACGAACTCGGCCTCGCCGATGGGAAGAGGGCGTACTTCACCATGAAGCGCGTCAAGGGGAAGGACTTGGGTGCCGTGCTCTCGCAGGTCGCCGCGTCCGAGGGGAAACTCTCCTCCTCGACCTCCGGTCGCCGGCGCGCCTTGAAACGCGGAGCGCGGAACGCGGAACGCGGAACTGAAAAAGACCGGGGCGAGAAGGGCGCCCATTCGCTCGTGCGGCTCCTCGAGGTCTTCCTGAAAGTTTGCGACGCGGTCGGATTCGCCCACAGCCGGGGCGTGATCCACCGCGACCTCAAGCCGGCCAACATCATGGTCGGCGAGTTCGGGGAAGTCCTCGTCATGGACTGGGGGCTTGCGAGGGTCCAGGGGGATTCCGTCGCGGTTGACGGTCACGGTCACGGTCACGGTCCACGGTCACGGTCCACGGTCACGG
>JACQVV010000560.1 GCA_016209595.1 Planctomycetota bacterium | reverse complement strand
GCCGCTGCCGGCGGGTCCGTCGAGGGTGATGACCATGGGGGGCGGGGAGCTTACGGATCTCATGCGCGGGGCGCAAGATCGAACTCACCCGCCGACCAGGGTCAACGGTCGTAGCGGCCGCTCTCGAAGCCCCCGGGCCGAGCCGGCGCCTCGGCCGGGTCCTCCTCCCCCTTCTTCTTCTTCTTCTCGAAGCGGCCCCGGTCGAACCCCTCCGGACGCGCGAGGGGGGCGACCTCGCCTCGCGCGGGCACGCTGGGTTCCAGCCCCTCCGGCGGCGGCGCGGGCACGACAGGTGCCGCTCCGGCCGGCGCGAGCCGGGTCGGCTCGAGCGTCTCGATCCGTTCGACCTTTCCCCCTGCCGGCTTCACGTAGCGATGGCTGGTGACGTTCGGGTTGGGATTCTGAGCGAGGAAGCGCTCCAGGTTTGCCTCCTGTTCCGGCTCGGTCCCCCGCGCCGGGACGACTTTCGCCACGTCTTTCGCTCGGTCCTGGAGCTCGCGCTTCTTCTTGAACTCCTCGAACGGGTCGCTCGTCTTGCCCATCCTGTCCTCCTCTTCTCGCGGAGAGGATAGCATGGAGGGCGGGTCGCCCATGAGGGGGGCCACCGGGAGGGAGAGATGAAGAAGACGTTCGCGCTGTACGCCACGCTCGTCCTGCTCCTCACGGCCGGGGGCGCGGCGTGGTACTGGTTTGGCCCGAGAAGCGACGCGACCGGAACTCCGGAGCCCGTCCCGGCCGCGGCGGTAGCCCGCGTCGAGGTCCGGCTCGTGGCCAACGGAAGCCCGTCGGAAAGGATCGACCTCGACCTCGCGACGACGACCGCTTCCATCGTCCACCTCTCCGTGGCGGGAACCGACGCCGTCCTTCTTCTCGGCGACACGCGCCGCGCCACGCCGCTCGCCGGCGTATCCAGGCTCGACGTCGCCGTCCGGATCGCCTCTCCTGGGAAGGAGCCGCGGGAACTCCTCCGCACGATCTTCGACGCCGGGGATCCCGCCCTTCCCCCCTCGTACCCGGCCGGAGACGTGTTCGCGATCGCGGTCGTGGCCAGCGAGATTCCAGATCCGGGAAGCTCCCTCTCCCTCGCGACGCCGCTTTCCGCCGCCGGGGAGTCCGCCGCGCGCGAGCTCGCCGGCGAGCTGGCGCAGCGCTTCTTCGAGACGAGCGACGCCGATGCCCGTAGCATGGCCTCGGACCTGGGCGTCGAGATCGACGCGGCCCGCCCGCGCATCGTGATCGCCTCGGCCGGGACGCGCGAGGTCCAGGGAGTTCGCGTGCGCGTCGGGAGCATCGACCTCCTCGACAACCGCCGGGACGTCCGCGGCCCGCGCGAGAAAGTCGTCGCTTTCCACGTCGCCCGCGGCCTCGCCGACTGCGTTCTGGAAGGGCGCGTCCTGGCCGCCCTCTCGCGCCTCCCCGTCCTCACGGCGATGGGCGTCCTCGCCCAGACCGCGGGAGGGCCGCCCAACACCCTCGCGCGCCGGATCGCCTGGGTGGCGGGCGCCTCGAAGGATCTCGCCGAGGGAGACGCGCTCGAGATCGTCGCGCGCGCGGGAAAGGTCATGGTCCGCCGCGAGGGCGGCGGGTTCGCCCTCGCCGTGCCGGAGGGATCCCTCCCCGCGGGCCGCGAGAAGGCCCTCGCGGCCATCCTGGCAAAGGCGTCCGGGAAGGGCGGCGGACCGCTCGGCGCCCTCGACGAGGCGCTCGGGTCGGACACGCCCGGGATCGTCGAGAAGCCTGAGGTCGCCGCGGCCGCCGCGGACCAGATCCTCACGTTCGTCCTCGGCGCGCCCCTCGATGTCGCGCCGGCGCTCGTCCGGATCCGGGGCGAGTCGCGCGAGACGCTCTCCCCGCCCGAGGCCCAGGAGACGCCCCTCGCCGTCCTCGGACCAGCGAATGCCGCCGAACTCGATGGCCTCGCTCTCTCGCCTTCGGCGAAGAAGCGAATCCGCGCCGCGATCGAGCGCGGACAGGCCGTCGTGACCGTGGCAAAGCCGGTCGACTTCGTTTCCGTGCTCGCCGAGGCCTGGTTCGAGATCGACCCGGAGACGGGCTACACGGTCGGCGTGACGCCCGACGGACTGCACTCGGCCATCCTCGAGTGGTACGCGAACACCTACAATTACTGGTCGGTCGAGCTCGCGGTGGAGGGCTACAGCGGGTTCCTGGCATCGTGGTGGTCGTACGCGGCCGGAGTCCTCGACGGATTCGGGATCGAAGGGGACCAGGACCTGGAAGCCATTCACCAGCACGCTCTCGACTTCGCGGAGGCCCTTCGCGGCGCCCCCTCGACGGCGACCACGATCGTGGGCCTGCTCGAGGACTTTCCCAACTTGCACCTCACGCTGGCTGGCATGGCCGCGTGGGAGGAAGGCTGGAAGCAAGGCCTCGACTACTTCCGCCGACATCCCCTCGGCCAGGACTGACCCGTGGCTCTCGAAGACCTCGCGCTCCGTCACCTCGCCCTCCGGCTCGGCGGCGACACCGGCGCCTTCAAGCAGAAGAAGCCCATCTTTCTCGCCTGCCCCGCGCGCGACCGCAAGGACTCGCTCGGGGTCCTCGCGCCTCTATGGATCCTCTCCTCGAAGAAGTGCGTCCTCGTGTCGCTCCCACCCCCGCTTCTCAAAGCGATCAAGACGCACCACGGGGAGAAGTTCGGGGAGGGTGAATTCCTGCCTCCCTCCCTCATCGCGGCGCTCGCCCATGACCTCGTCCCGTTCTACGGTCCGACCGAGGCGAACCACCGCACATGGTTCCTCGCCCCGGAGGGGTTCGCGCACGTGCAGGAGGTGGAGATCGTCCCCCTGGATGGGACCGACGAGGTCGCGATCGACGCGATCTCGCCCGGCTGGTGGGAGAAGGTCCGGGCGAACGCCGCCGCCGGGCGGGCGTTCGGAGCGAGGATGGACGGGAAGGTCGTCGCCTTCAGCCAGGGCCGCGCCGAGACCGACCACGCCTGGGAGATCGATTGCTACACCCATCCCGAGTACCGCGGGATCGGCCTGGGACGCGAACTCGCCGCGCACGCCTGCCGGGCCGCGACCCTGGCCGGCAAGGCCCCCCTCTTCGCCATGCCAAGAGCGAGCCTCGGGGCGGTACGGATCGCCAAGGCGCTCGAGTTCGTCGCGCTCGCCGAGGACTTCATCTTCGAGACGAAGAGGCGGCCGTGAGCGAATCGCCGCCGCGCGCCTGCCCCCGCTGCGCCGGACGGCTCCGGTCCGGCAAGTATGCGGACGTCCCCCTGGAGATGTGCGCGGACTGCCATGGCGTCCTCATCGGGCAGAAGTCGCTCCATCCCCTGCTCCGGGCCATGACGGTCGAACTCGTGAAGTCGATCGACCTCGACCAGGAGATC
>JACQVV010000559.1 GCA_016209595.1 Planctomycetota bacterium | reverse complement strand
CCGTTGGGTTGTTTCGTCGGCGCGCCTTGCCTGGCGGCGCCTCGCTCGGCCTCGGTGTTGACGCATTTATTTCCTCACAGCCCCTTATCTCCCTCCTGAAGTCTGAAGCCTGAAATCTGAAGTCTGGTAGCCTGTACCTCGATGGAGCGCATCCCCGAGGAGTTCCTCGCCGACTGGGAGGTCGATCGGCACATCGCGCGGATCCTCACCTGCCGCCGATGGGTGCCGGTCGAGCAGGTCGAGGCGGGCCTGGCGCGAGTCCGGCAGGACATCCTGCTCGGGAAAGCGAACCGCCTCGGCGAGGAGCTCGTGCGGCGAAGGCACCTGAAGGCCTTCGAGTACCACCGCCTGAAGGAGGAATGGCGGGAGTCGGCCTGGAAGCACCCGTCGTCGTCGGGAGGAATGGATCCGCTCGGAAAGCCCCTGGACTGGAAGAAGTTCGGCCACTTCGCGATCGAGTACGAGATCGGCCGGGGCGGCATGGGCGCCGTCTACCGGGCAGTCGATCGGACGCTCGGCCGCAGGGTCGCGTTGAAAACCGTCATCTCCCCAGCAGACGAGGATGAGGCCCAGGAGCTCCTGGTCCGCTTCCGGAGGGAGGTGACCGCGATCGGCCGCCTGAACCACCCCAACGTGGTCCGCATCTATGAGGTGGGAGTGGAACAGGGGGCTCACTACTACACGATGGAACTCGTCGAGGGCGGTTCCCTCGACTACAAGATGGACCTCCTCGACTTCCCGCGCCGGCTCGACTGCCTGATCCAGGTCGCGCGCGGCCTCGCCGCGATCCACTCGATCGGGGTCATCCATCGCGACCTCAAGCCCGCCAACATCCTGTTCGACGAGGCCTGCAGGGCCAAGATCACCGACTTCGGGCTCGCCTTCGGGATGGGAGGGCCGCTCGCCGGGCCGACGAACCTCACCGACTCCGGGATCCTGATCGGCACGACCCGCTACCTCGCCCCGGAGAGGATCCGGGGCGGCCACGAGGAGCTCGGACCCGAGAGCGACGTCTTCAGCTTCGGCGTGATCGCCTACCGGACGCTCTCCGGACGCTACCCGCACGCCGGAGAGGACCCGGCCGAGATCTACAGGAGCATCGCCGCGGGATCGGTCGAGCCGCCCTCGACTCACGAGCGCGCCATCGGCCCTGCCCTCGACCGGATCGTGATGCGTTGTCTCGACCCGGATCCGGCGAACCGTTACTCGCCCACGGACGAGCTCGTCGCCGCGCTCGAGGCGGCCGCGATCGAACCGGGGGCGGGAGACTCTTCCGAGTCTCAGCCTCCATCCCCCTCCGGTTCCCGCGTCCGGCGGGTGGCGATGCTCGCTGCAGGCGTGGTCGGGGTCGGGGCGATCGCGCTGGCCGCCTTGCGGCCCTGGTCGGACCCAAACGGGTCGAGCGACGTTTCCGAACCGGGGGACGGAAGGGTCGTTTCTCCGGACGCTCCCGGAAACGGAAGCCGGACGGCTCCCGGACCCTTCGGGCCCCCACCGTCCCGCTACGAGGTGGACCTGTCCTACCGGGAGCTCGCCCAGAAAGCCGCCGCCGCCCATCGCGGGGGACAGCTCCACGAGTTCGCCAAGTACGCCGCGCGGATGGTTCCGGTCTCCGACCCGCACCACCTCGCCGAGGCGCGCGTCCGCCATGCCGAGGTTTTGGCCCTTTTCCAGCAGCTCGCCGCGAGCCAGACGAAGCTCCTCGCCTGCGAGGAGGCTCTGACCGTCTACCTGCGCGAGGATCCAACGCACCAGGAGTCGCTGCTCGCCCGGGCGTTCCTGCGCGCCGCGGCGGGCCGGCACCGCGACGCGCGCCAGGACCTCGACCTCTTGCTGCTGGAGCGGAAGGACCACGCGCTCGCGCGCGTGCGCCGCGCGACGGAGCTCCTGGAGCTGGGCGAGCCGTCCGGGGCCCGGGCCGATCTCGAAAAGGCGTACTCGCTCGAGCCCCGGTACGCGCTCTGGCCGGAGTTCTTCCGCCTGTACCTCCGGGCCGTCCGCGAAGGCGTGGAGAAGGCGGGCCGGAAGGAGGAGGCCGAGGCACTCTACCGGGCCGCGATCCAGGCCAATCGTTCCGAGCTCCTCCACGTGAAGAGCGAGACGCGTCTTGAACTGGCGCGGCTCCTCGAGGAGTCGGGACGCCCCGACGAGGCGGACCACGTCCTGTGCGAGGCGGCCGACGAGGACGCCTCGTTCCCGGGCATCTTCCGCGAGCGAGCCGCGCTCCGGGAGCGGGGCGGGCGCCTGGGAGAGGCGCTCGCCGACTACCGGCGGGCCCTCGCGCTCACCGGCGCAATGGAGGACCCCGTCTCCCGGCGAGCCGAGGCCGCGCGGCTGGAAGAGGCGATCCGGAGGATCGAGAGCGGCGGATGAGAACCGCGAGTGCATCCGATACTGAGCAGCTGGTGGGATTTCAACGCAAAGACGCCAAGACGCAGCCTCGCAACGAAAGCAACGACTCGACCGATTGTGGAACGGTTCCTTGCGGCTTCGCGTCTCTGCGCCCTTGCGCTGAAAACTGCGCGGTACGCTCGGTACGAGAACCATACATGAAAGCGCCCCTTCTCGCGAACCTCCTCGCCGCGGCCCTCCTCGTTTCCGCCGCCACGGCCCAGGAGGTGCCCCCGGCCGACCCATTCGGCGAGGTCCCTTTCGACCCGTCGGTCCCGGCCCCGGGGGCGGTTCTCGGGCACGAGCTGGGGGACCGCTTCTCGCTCCACCACGAGGTCCTGGGCTACCTGGAGGAACTCGACGCGGCGAGCGACCGGACGATTCTTCTCGACTACGGCCGGACGTACGAGGGGCGGCGCCTCGTCCTGGTGGTCCTCTCCTCACCCGAGCGCCTCCGGCGCCTCGACTCGGTCCTGGAAGACCTCGGGAAGCTCGCCGACCCCCGGCGGCTGGGGGACGAGGCAGAGGACGCGCTCCTCGACCGGACGCCGGTTTGCGTCTGGCTCTCGTACAACGTCCACGGAGACGAGGCATCGGGAACGGAAACGGCGATGGCTGTCGCCTACCGCCTGGCCGCGGGCACGGACGAGGCGACCTCGCGCTGGCTCGACGAGTGTCTCGTTGTCATCGACCCCTGCCTGAATCCTGACGGGCGAGATCGGTACACGTCCTGGTACCGCGGGATCGCGGGAACCCGGCCCGACCCCGATCCCCGCGCCCTGGAGCAGAACGAGCCCTGGCCCGGGGGGCGCGAGAACCACTACGGTTTCGACCTCAACCGCGACTGGACCTGGCTCACGCAGGTCGAGACAGGGTCCCGCCTCGCCGCCTACCGTCGCTTCAACCCGCAGGTCCACGTCGACCTGCACGAGATGGACTACGACTCCACGAACTTCTTTTTCCCGGCGGCCGACCCTGTCCACGTGCTCATCCCCGCCCATGTCCGTCGCTGGGGAGAGATCTTCGGGCGAGGCAACGCGGCGGCCTTCGACCGGCGCGGCTGGCCCTACTACACCGGGGAGATCTTCGATCTCTTCTACCCCGGCTACGGGGACAGCTGGCCCTCGCTGGGCGGCGCCGTGGGGATGACCTACGAGCAGGCCGGCGGGGGCTCCGGACTCGCGGTGCGGCGCTCGGACGGGCGGATCCTGACGCTGGCCGAGAGAATCGAGCACCACCGCGTGGCGAGCCTCGCCACGATCGACACAGCGGCGGCGGGCCGCCGTGCGCTCCTGGGGGATTACCTGGAGTTCCGGAAAGAGGGCGTCCAGGGCTCCGCGTCGCGGGACGTCGCCTGCTTTCTCGTCCCTCCCGGCGAGGACCCGGCAGCGACCGCGCACATCGTGGAGATCCTCATGGCCCAGGGAATCGAGGTCGGGCGCGCGACGGCCTCCTTCTACGCCACCAACGCCCGATCGTTCGAGGGCGAGGAGCACGCGCTCAAGCGGTTCGACGCCGGGACCTACCTCGTCTCGCTCGCACAGCCACTGGCGAGCCTCGCCCGCGCGATCCTCGAGCCCCGCCCGCGCATTCCCGAAGCGAAGTTCTACGACGTCAGCGCCTGGTCCCTGCCCTACTCCTTCGGTCTGGAAGCGTACTGGACCCCGGAGGCCGTCGAGGCGCCCTCCGAGCTTCTCGCGACACCGCCGGCGCCCGAGGGGGGCATCTCGGGAGGACCCACGGGTTTCGCCTACCTCCTCCCCTGGCCGCGGCGCGGGGCTCCCGCCCTTCTCTCCCGCCTTCTGGAGTCTGGATTCCGCGCGAGGGTGGCCTCGAAGGAGTTCCGGATCGGCCGGCGCACCTTCCGTCCGGGGACCGTCGTCTGGCTCTCCGGCGAGAACCCTCCCTCCCTCGGGGAGGAGATCGAGCGCGCGGCCCGTGAGATCGGCGTCGAGGTCGTGGCCGCTCCGAGCGGCCGGACCGACTCCGGCGTGCAGCTTGGCTCTGACGAGATCCGGCGGATCGAGCGCCCTCGGATCGCGCTCGTCGCGGGAGACGGCGTGGACGTCTCCGGTCTCGGCGAGATCCGGTTCCTCCTCGAACGGGAGCACGGCATTCCCGTGCGCCTTGTCCCCCCCGAGACTCTCTCCGGCCGTCACCTCGCCGACTACGACGTCGTGGTGCTCGCCGACGGGAGCTACGATTCCGACATGGGCGGCGAGAGGCTCAAGAGCTGGATCGAGGACGGCGGGACCCTCATCGGCATCGAAGGCGGGGCCGCCTACGCGACGGCGGCGAAATTCGTGGAGGTCGAATACGGAGAGCCGTCTACCGACGCCGGAAAAGAGGAAGAGGACACGAAGGACGGAGCAAGAGAGCAAGGGCCGGGCCCGGACGACAGGGATCCCAAGTGGGTCCGGATCAAGGACCGCGAGACGGAGGCGGACGAGAAGCGAATCCCCGGCACGATCCTCACAGTCAACCTCGACCCCGACCACCCCCTCGCCTGGGGGCTCCCGGAGCGCGTCCCGGTCCTGAAGCGCGGGGTTTCGACTTTCGCGCTGACCGAAGGGCTTTCCGCCGTTGGCGTCTTCACCGAAAAGTTCACGCTGGGCGGGTACATCACCCCCCGGAGCGAGGAGGCTCTCACTCGGCGCGCCTTCCTCGTCCACGCGAGAAAGGGCGAGGGACATATCGTCCTCTTCTCCGACGATCCGAACTTCCGGCTGGTCTGGAAGGGGCCGTCCCATCTTTTCCTCGCCGCCCTTTTCTTTCTGGAGAGACCGCCACGATGAGCTCCTGGAGCCGCCGAGTCCCCATCGCGATCTTTCTCGCGCTCTTCGTCGCCTGGGGCTGCGGCGAGGAGTCCGCGGGACCGAGGGACGAACGCCCGGCCCCGCACGCTCCGACTCTCGACGCCGCCGCCCGGCAGCTGGCCGACCTCAAGAAAGAGGACGGGGCCACTGCCGGCGGTCAGTCGTTCTGCTGTCTCTCGGGCGAACCATGCGGCTCCTGCCTTCTCCGGTCCGGAGCGTGCGGCTGCGCGGAGCGGGTGCAGAGGGGAGAATGGATCTGCGCCGAGTGCCGCGCCGGCTGGCTCGCCGGAAGAAGCGCCTTCCCCGATCGAACGCTCGACTCCGTCCCGGAGCCCACGCCCGAGGAGTGGAGCGCGTTCCTTCTCCGGGAGTGGCTTCCGAGAAGCCGCAGCGCCGATCCCGCAGTCCGGGCGGTCGCGGAAGCGAAGGAGGAGCTCCGGAGGACCCAGCGCTACGCGTGCTGCGTGGAATCGCCAAGAGGACCCGACGCGCCCGCAGCATGGCGGGCTCAAGCGGGCAGGGCGCCCCTCGATCTCCCCGAATGCCTGCTGTGCGTCCTGGCCGGTTCCGAGTGCGACTGCGCCGCGAGCCTCATCGAGCACGGGGGCAAGGGACCTGTCTGCGGCGAATGTCGGGCGGGGTGGAAGGCTGGCTGCGGTGCCATCCCGGGAGTGAATCCGGAGAACGTCGAGAGCTGGCCGGCAGGCGAAGCGCAGAGGAGGATGGAACGCGGGTTTTCGCCCGGCCGGGACTCCAAGCGACGGGAGTAGCGCTAGGGAAAACTGGGATCAATTTCATCCCAGATGTCGGCCTTCTGCCCAATTCGACAGGTGCCCCTGGGGCCGGGGACGAGAATAGGATAATTTTGGTCCGAGTTTGTGTTGACGGTGGCAAAGCCTCCGATGTATCTTCTGATCTACTCGCTGGCGCGAATCTTGCGGAGGCTGGATATATAGGATGTTAAAGGTCCCCAAAAAGGTCGAGTACGGACTCATTTCGCTGCTCCACATGGAGGCGCAGCCAGGCCGCGACCTCGCGAGCCGGGCGGAGATCGCTCGCTCGAACTGCATCCCGATCGAGATCCTCGGGAAGGTCCTGCAGGCCCTGACGAGATCCGGTCTCGTCGAATCCGTCCAGGGAGTGAAGGGTGGATACCGGCTAGCCCGACCGATCGAGACGATCCGGATCGGCCAGGTCATCGAGGCCGTCGACGGGCCCCTTCATCTGATGCTCTGCTCGGAGGCCGTGGACGCTTGCGAGCAGGCGTCCGTATGCGTCATCCGCGGTCCGATGGCCCGGATCGAGCAGCGGCTCCGCTTGCACCTCTACGACCTTTCGCTCGCGGAGCTCCGGAATGTCTACCAGCCCCCGCCCGCGCCGCAGCCCGAAGGAGCCGTCCCGTGACCGCCGCCGAAAGCGACAGGGGGAGGGGAACGGCCCCCCT
>JACQVV010000558.1 GCA_016209595.1 Planctomycetota bacterium | reverse complement strand
GACCTCCAGCCCCTGATCGATCGATGCTACGACCTCGGCCGATACGCCGAAACGATCGACTACTCGCGGCCGCCGGTCCCACCCCTCAACGAGCAACGGACGGCCTGGGCAACAGCGCTCCTGGCGAAGGTCCCGCGCGGGTAGCGGCAGCGGGGTATCATCGTCCTCTTGAAGGAGGACCGTCTGATGCCCCGATCGAGACTCGCCGCGCTCTTCTTTCTTCTCGTCGCTCTCGTCCCGCGTGCCGCCCGCGCCGGCGACGCGACCGTTCCCGGCGAGGTCACCCTTCCTTATCCCACGCTCGTCCATCTTTCGATCGAGTGGGAGGTGGTGGGGGACGACGACTGCGACGGCGTGGTGGCAGTCCGTTTCCGCGCGACAGGCGAGAGGTCCTGGCGCGACGGGATGCCGCTCCGTCGCGTCCCCGCGGGGAGGGGCCAGGAGACCGAGGTCCCCTTCGAGTGGAAGAACAGGCACGCGGGGAGCCTCTTCGGTCTCGCGCCCGGCACCGAGTACGAGATCGAGCTCGCCCTCGTCGATCCCGACGGCGGGAGCGCCCGGCGCTCGGTGCGCGCCCGGACCCGGCCCGTTCCGCGGGCGATGCCTGGAGCGCGGATCCGGCGGGCCGGACCCGCGAACCTCGAGGCGACCGCGGCCGGCGCCGCGCCGGGCGACGTGATCCTCCTCGCCGCCGGGCGCTACGGCGAGTTCGCGGCGCCGCGGGACGGGGAGCCCGGGAAGCCCATCGTCTACCGCGCGGACGGGGAGGCCGTCTTCGAGCGCGTCTATCTGACCGACCGGAAGCATGTCCACGTCGAGGGCCTCGTCGTCGAGGGATCGATCGAGCTCCTGGGGGCCGAGGAGTGCGCGGTCCGCCGGTGCGTCGTACGGACCGGCGAGCGCGACCACGGGATCGGCGCCCGCTCGAAGCCCGGCTGCACGAACTGCTACATCGCCGACAACGTCGTCGAGGGGACGACCCCCTGGACCTCCGAGGCCATGGGTGCGAACGGGAAGAACTTCGGCGAGGGGATCGAGATCACCGGCCCGGGGAACGTGATCTGCCACAACCGCGTCTCCGGCTTCCGGGACTGCATCTCGACCATGGAGGACGGAGGCGCCGCCCTCCAGGTCTCGATCGACATCTACGGGAACGACATCTCGATCGGCGCCGACGACGGGATCGAGGCCGACTTCTGCATGGGGAACTGCCGGATCGTCGGGAACCGCCTCACGAACTGTTTCACCGGCCTCTCCTCACAGCCCGGCCTCGGAGGCCCGACCTACTTCATCCGGAACGCGATGTACAACCTCGCCTACGTCCCGTTCAAGCTCCATCGCTACAGCACGGGCGACGTCTTTCTCCACAACACCGTCGTCAAGGTGGGCGACGGCATGGCCTGCTTCGCCTCTCAGCCCTTCGACCGCGCGCTCTTCCGGAACAACCTCTGTATCGGCGGCCCCGGCGGCGCGGGCTGGGGAGGCTACGGCGCGGGCGACGGACTCGCCGCCTGCCTGGAGGCCCCCGGCCCCGCGTGCGACTTCGACTTCGACGCCCTGGGAACCCACGGCACTCCCTTCGCCGGCAAGTTCGGCGGCCAGCGCTTCTCGTCCCTTGCCGAGCTCCGCCGCGGTCCTCACGAGATGCACGCGGTCCAGGTCGGCCTGGACGCCTTCCGCGGCGTCGAGTTCCCCGACCCTCCAGTCCCCACGCGCGATCCCCCCGACCTCCGCCCGCGCCCCGGCTCCGCGGTCGTGGACGCCGCCTGCCCCATCCCCAACGTCAACGACCGCTTCGCGGGCCGCGGCCCTGACATCGGCGCCTACGAGGCCGGCGAGCCCCTCCCCCTCTACGGCCCCCGGCCCGAGGGCGTGGACGAGGAGACCTCAGCGCGCCGGCGGTAGGCTTGCCGGGAGAAGGGGAAAGCTCCGCCCCCACGGCTCCCCGTCCCGCTCCCGCTTCCCCCCAGGCGACGTGAAGGGGGCCGCCCCTTCCCCATCAGTCGCTGTTCCGGGCCTCCACGAGGACCTTCGCGACCCAGCGTGCGTCCTCTTTGGGAACCCCCAAGAGGCCGATCGCCCGCGCGAGCTCGCCGGAGTATCGCGTTCGCTCGCTCTCCTCGGGCGCCGCGAGCGCGGCATCCAGGTATTCGATCGCGGCCGTGGAGGAGAGAAGCCATCGCTCGTGGACATCCGCCGAGAGCGCGAGGCAGGTCGCCCTGCCTTGTGAATCCCCGTCGGAAATGGGACCGAGCGCGCTCTCGATCGCCGCGAGCTCCTGGAGTATCGCTCGCGCTTTGGGGGAACTCCGGTCGAGGATCTCGAAGCCCCCTTCGTCCTGCCACTCGATCTTCCCCGCCCTGTCGAGGGCCTCCAGGCGCGCCAGGTAGAGAATCCCTTTGGCGAGTCCGAGCTCCGCGGCGGTCTTTCCCAGCCGTCTCGTCGCGGCCGGCAAAGTGTCGCTCGCCCAGAGTTCCCGCTTCGTCTCGGAGTCGCTCACACGGAGCCGCCACGATGCGACCTCTTGCGCTCTCACCGCGCACCACGCGAACTCGACCCGCTCTCCGTCCCAGAACATCTCTCGGCGAGACGAGGAGCACCGGGTGTTCCGTGCCTCCCTGGCGCACGCCGCCCGTGACCGGCCGGTCAGGATCTGGCCCGCCGGACTCCGCCGGCTCGAGGGTGGCGAGGATCTTCTTCGCCACCCGAGGGGTGATCTCGACGAGCTCCGCGCCCTGGAGGTCCTGTCCCACGACCCATGACTCTCCCGGTCCGAGCACGAGGACACGAGGTGCGGCCGGTTCGGTTCTCAGGATGAGGATCCGCACGATCCCGTCCTTCCCCACCTCCACCCGTTTCCCGGCCGGGAGCTCCCGCCCCCATTCGACGGGCTGTGCCTCGCCACCGTCCGGCGCGTGCGCCAGAACCTCCCCGCCGACATTGAAGACGACCGCCCGGTAGCCCTCCTCTCCCGAGGCGAAAGGCACGACGACGATCGCGAAAACGAATCCCACCCACCCACACTTCTTCATCGCATTACCTCCAACACCGCTCGGTCGCCTTTGACGGTCACGGTCACGGTCACGGTCACGGTCACGCTCACGGTCGACGGTCACGGTCACGGTCACGGTC
>JACQVV010000047.1 GCA_016209595.1 Planctomycetota bacterium | reverse complement strand
CTCGTACTCCGGTCCGGACACGACCTGCATGGAGAAGAGCCGACCGGCGAGCAGGAGGAACGGGACGAGAAGGACGGCCCCGAGGACCCGGATCCGGCGGCGGCTCACGAGCGCCTCTCCCGGGGAGGGAGCGCTCGCGAGAGCGCCAGGAGCACGACAGGAGCCACGACCGCGGTGTAGAGCGCGACTCCGCCTACTCGCAAGAAGAGGTCGAATGGGTCGAGGTACGGATGGCGCAGGAAGACGACGAAGACGGCCACGAGGTGGATCTGGAGGGAGACTCCGAGCGCGAGGAGGCCCCGGGTCAGGACGTGCTCGGCGAAGAACTCGTCGCGGAACCGGGAAAGGAGGATCCCGGCGAGGAGGCACGCGGTCGCGTAGAGGCCGGGGTCCCCTCCGCCCGCCAGGTCCTTCGCGGCCCCCGCGAGCCACTGGAGGAAGAACACCCGCTCGAACCGTTCAGCAAGCGCGAGGTGAAGGACGAGGAGCGACACGAGGTCCGGACCGACGCCGCCGACCTCGATGAAGCGCGCGGGCCCGAGCTGGAAGAAAAGCGCCAGGATGAGGAGGGCGAGGAAAGCGAGGAGTCGCACCGGCCGCTCACTCGCCGGCCGGCGGCCGCTCCTCGCCCCGGACGACGAGAACTTCGTGGAGGCGATCGGGATCGACCGCGGGCTCGACCTCGACCTCCAGATAGGTCGCGGCTTCCTGGTTGGCCACGTCGGTCACGGTCCCCAGAACCAGGCCGCGTGGGATCTCGCCCCTAAAGCCGCTCGTCATGAGCCTGTCTCCGGGCGCGAGGCCCGCCTTCCAGGGGACGAACTCCAGCCGGCAGGTGCGCCCCGCCGTCCCGACGAGAACCCCCTGCTCCCGGGACTTCTGCCCGGCCTCGCTTTCCCGTCCGGCCGAGGGGAGGACCACCGCCGGGACTCGCATCTTCGGGTCACAGAGGAGTCTCGCCTCGCAGGTGCGTGGCTGGACGAGGAAGACCTGCCCGACCAGCGCGTCGCCCCAGACGATCGCGTCTCCCACCCGGACGCCGTCGGACGCCCCGCGGTCGAGGTAGATCGTCCTCGCGAGCGGAGAGGGGTCGCGACAGTAGACGATCCCCGCGGGCACCACGTCCCGGTAGCGATCGGGGTACCGCCCTCGAAACGCGGTGAGCGCCGCCACGCGCTCCTCGAGACGCGCGATCTCGTCCTCGCGCACCGCCAGCGCGAGACGGAGCCTCTCGGCCTCAGCGGAGTCCCCTTCCTCGCCGCCTCCGGAAGGCGAGAGGAAACTCCCCATCCGGACCAGCGGGACCGCCCGGTGGAACGCGCTCCGGGCCCCGTCCCATCCCGCGCCGGACTGGAGGGCGAGGACGGAGAGGACGAGGAGGGCGAGACAGGCGAGGCGGCGCTGGAGGCTCAAGGCACCCCGGCCAGGGTCAGTCGTCCGAAGTCTCGAGCACCGACTTCAGGAAGTCGAGCTCCTCCAGGACCTCGCCCGTTCCGCGCGCGACGGCGGTCATCGGGTCGTCGGCGAGGCGGACGGGAAGGTCCACCTCCTTGGCGACCATCTCGACGAGACCGCGGAGCTGCGAGCTCCCGCCGGCCATGACGATCCCCTGGTCCACGAGGTCCGCCGCGATCTCGGGTGGGGCCTTCTCGAGGGTCTCGCGGATCGCCTCGACGCTCTGCTCGACGGGCGGGTCGAGGGCTTCGCGGATCTCCTCGCTGGAGATGATCGCGCGCCGGGGGAGGCCGCAGAGGAGGTCGCGGCCCTTGACCTCCATCGTCTTCTCCTCCGCGAGAGGCCAGACGGAGCCGAGTTCGAGCTTGATCCTCTCGGCGGTGTTCTCCCCGATCATCAGATTGTAGTTCTTGCGCATGTGCTGGATGATCGCGTCGTCCATCTCGTCGCCGGCGATCTTGACGGAATTCGCGGTCACGATGCCGCCGAGCGAGATGACGGCGACCTCGGTCGTCCCGCCGCCGATGTCCACGATCATGCAGCCCGTCGGCGAGGTGACCGGGAGGCCCACGCCGATTCCCGCCGCCATGGGCTCCTGGATCAGGTAGACCTCCCGGGCGCCGGCCCTCTCCGCGGTCGAAATCACCGCCTTCTTCTCCACGCCCGTGATCCCCGACGGGATCGCGATGACGACACGGGGCTTGACCCCCCAGCGGCGGTTGTGGACCTTGCGGATGAAGTACGAGAGCATCGCCTCCGTGATCTCGTAGTCGGCGATCACCCCGTCCTTCATGGGGCGTATGGTCTGCACCTTGGAGTGGCACTTGCCGATCATCCGCTTGGCTTCCAGCCCGACCGCGTTCCCATCCAGGAGGACCTTGTTCGTCCCCTCCTGGACGGCGACGACCGAGGGTTCGTTGAGGACGATCCCGTCGCCGCGGACGTAGACCAGTGTGTTCGCCGTCCCGAGATCGATCCCCATGTCCACGGAGAAGATCCCGCACATCCAGTCGATCACGTTGACCATCGTGGAACCCTTGAGAGACACCGGACCCGACAAAGCCGGAGAAAGATACCGCGCGCCCCTCTCAAGTCAAATCACGCCCCGTTAAACGAGCGACCCTCCGGCCGCGCGGGGCGGCAGGAGGGTCTTGAGAGGCCTGCTTCTCGGTGGGGCCCTACGCCCAGAACCCGTAGTTCGTCTTGAGCTCGATGAAGAGCATCACGATCGCAGCGAGGAGAGAGACCGTCGTGAAGATGACGAGCGCGGTCTCCGTCCCGGTCCGCGGTTCCTCGATGTGGACCTCTTCCGCGCTGACGAAGCTCTCGCTACCGAATTCGGGTTGTGACATCGTCGCCCTCCCTCATCTGCTCCTTCAGGAAGCGGGGGTCGATCCGCGCGGAGCACATGTCCGGATAGACCTGGTCGACCACGATCTGACCGATGTACGAGTTGCCGCGGTAGACCGTGAACACCATGCCCTTCTCGACGCCTTCCTTCTCGCCGAGGTTCACCATGCACAGGAGAACGTCGGCGTTGACAGCGACCACCTTGCCGTCGAGCGGCTTGGGCACCTTCACCTCGGCGAGACGCTCGACATCGATCCCCTGCGCCTTGAGGTGCTCGATCTTCGACTTGAACTCGTTGAGCTGCTCGGTGATGTCCCGGATCTGCTGGTCCTTCGCCAGGCCGTCCTCCTGGAGGCGCTGGACCTCGGCCATGGCGACGTAGGCCTGGTTCTTGGCCCGTTCCATGGCGTCCTTGTACTCGGCGAGATCCTTCTCTTCCTGCGTGATGAGCTCGTTCAGCCGCGCGTTTTCCTTGGCGACGTTGTCGAGCACCGTCTTCTGGCTGTCGAAGTTCGCCTGGAGCGCGTTGAAGAGGAGCGCCTGCTGGTCGAGCCGGCGCGACAGCTTCAGGTTGTCGCCCTTCAGGCTGTCGTTCTCCTTCTGGAGACCCTCGAGGCTCGCCTGGTAGCTCTTGATGTCCTCGACCAGGCTGTCGTTCCGGGTCCTGAAATCCTCCTCACGCTTCGTGGAGGTGTCCGTCTGTCGCTGGAGCTCCTGGACCTTTTCCTCGAGCTGTCGCTTGTAGTCGGCACGCTGCGTCAACACGGTGGACGCGATGCCCAGGAACAGGACGCTCAACACGAGATTGAGCACGATGAAGATCTTGGCGAAGACGCTCATCCGATCAAACTCCTCTGCGGAATCCGGAACCGGCAGGTTGAAGTCCCGAGACCACCCGGAAACGCCCGCAACGAGCGCGCGTCCGGCGTAAATCTTGGTGATTATAGGTTTCGCCAAACCTCCGTCAAGCGGAATCCGAACATTTCCGCGCCCCCTGCCGGAGGGCCGTCAAGGCCCGCCCCGCCTCACGAACCCGCGCCCCCGAGCCACGCCCCGCGGGGTCCCGGCCGAGCAGGGGCCCAACCGGATGGGGACGTCCGGCCGGCCGAGACCCGGGCCGGGAGAATCCTTCTTCCTTTAAGGAAGAGGGAACGGCTTGACACGACGGCGCGCCCTCACGTCTCATCTTCGTTCCTGGCGACTTCGTCCCGTGAAGAGTGGACCCCATGCAACGAGTCTTCCGCCGGATCGTCCTTTCCGCTCTCCTCGCGCTCGCACCATCCGCCGCCGCCGACGAGGCGTCCGATCTCCGGCGAAGGATCGCCGACGCCTGCGTGGAGTTCGCACGCTGGTGCGAGAAACGGGATCTCTCGGAAGAGGGGCGCGCCCTCGTGGAGGAGGCCCTCGGTCTCGTACCCGACCACGCCGGGGCGAAGGCGCTCGCGCCGGAGCTCGCGGGGGATTCCGCAGCGGGCGAATCCGCGCGCGAGGCGTACGAGCGACAGCGGCAGGCCTTCGAGCGGCGCGTCGCTCCCGCGTACCTCAAGCTCTTCGCGGCGCCCCACGCACCCTCCGAGCAGGCGACCCACGACGCGTATCTCCTGCGAGCCTTCGCCTGCGATCGCCGCGCGGCGGGGAGGGTCCTCGAGTCCGAGTGGAGGAAGGCCGCGAGCGCCTCCGACTGGGCCCGGGCCCACCGCATCCTGTCCGGCGCCGAGAAGGTCGAGAGCGACCCGAAACGCGCCGCGGCGCTTCGCACCGCGGAACTCCGGCTCGCCGAGACCGAGCCCGTCCTGCGAAAAGCCTCGACGCACGAGATGGAGTACTACGTCGCGCTTCCCAAGGGCTGGACGCCCGACCGCTCCTGGCCGATCCTCGTCACCGTCGAGGGGGCGGGCTGCAACTGGCTGGGGAACTGCCAGGCCTTCCTCTCCCGCCGGGGCGATCGCCCCTACATCCTGGTCACTCCGTGGACGCTCTGGAACACCAACGAGCTCACGCCGGCGAAGTACCACTACTCACAGGAGATCCTCGACCACTACTCGACGCAGGGAAACCGGCGGGAGTTCGACGAAGCCGGGCTCCTCGCGGTCCTCGATGATGTCCGCCGCGAGTTCAAGGGCGAGGAGAAGTTCTTCATCACCGGCTTCTCCGGCGGCGGGAATCTGACCTGGCGGATGGTTTTCGGGCATCCCGAGAAGCTCGCGGCCGCGGCTCCGGCCTGCGGGAACTTCTACGATCCCGGGGCGATCTCCTCGGCTCCCGAGCGCGAGGCGCTCCCCGTGCTCGCCCTCCAGGGGGAGGCCGACGAATACCTCTCGGCGCTCACCGCGCAGTGGGAGCGCGCGAAGTCGATCGCGGACGCGAACGGGTTCGGGAACGTCACGCGGAAAATGCTCCCCGGCGTCGGCCACTCGACCTCTGCGGACGAGGTCCTCGCGTTCTTCGACGGCGTGAGGAAGTAGATACATCGATACCAGGACCGCTACCCGGTAGAGCGGCAGAAGGATCTCCAGGTGCCCCGTGAGCGAGTCGCTCTCCCGCACCGGCCGCTCGCAGACGTTCACCGGCGGGCGGTAGTGGCGGAGCATGTCGAGGTCGGCCGTGGCGAGATCCTCGACGGGCGAGCCCAGGTTCCGGGCGACGTTCACCGCCTTGCGGAAAACCTCGGGTGGGGACTGCCGAGCGACGGGTACACTGAATCGAGATGCGAAAGACGGTCTACGTCGAAACCACGGTTCCCAGCGCGTACGTTTCCACGCGCACGGATCCGGGGAGCCTCCACCGGAGGGCGGAGACTCGCCTGTGGTGGTCGAACCAGCTGCCTCTCTACGAGGCGCTTCTCTCGCCCATCGTGCTCTTGGAACTCGAGCGCGGACAGTGGACGGGACAGACGGAAGCTCTAGAACTCGTTCGCGGTCTTCCCGAGCTTCCGGTAGACGAGGAGGTCCTCGGCGTCGCGAGACGATACGCCGCCGAGTGCCTCGTGCCGGACAACCTGACCGGAGATGCGGCCCATCTGGCGATCGCGTGCGTCCACGAAGTCGACTTCCTGCTGACCTGGAACATCCGGCACCTGGCGAACCCGAACAAGCTGGAACATCTCGTGGTGATCAACCGGCGGCTGGGCCTTCTCACGCCACAGATTGTCACTCCGGAGATGCTCTGGTTGGAGGCAGACAATCCATGACCGAATCCCTCGAAGGACCCCGGGACCCGCTGATCGACGAGGTCAGAGAGAGGCGGAGGGAGCTGATCGCCCACCTCGGCGGCGATCTCGAGAGGGTCTTCAAGGCCCTCCAGGAGCGACAGGCCGAGGAACCCAACCGCCTCATCGACTTGCGCGAGAGGCGGAGACAGCGGGTCAGGTAGCCCCGATCCGCCCGGTCTTGGCCCCGGCCGTTGGAGTACGTCGCGGCTCCATTCGACGTTCACGGCCAGGACATTCAAACTCCCGGTCACCGGGCGCCGGGTCATCGGGTGTCAAGGATCGCCGAACCGGGAGAGGAATCGCGCCGCGCGCCGTCACGGCTGGTGCTCGTAGCGGCAGATCGTGGTGTTCGCGCAGCCGACCCAGATCGAGCTGCCGTGCCAGGCGACACCGCGCGGGCCGCCGTCGACCCGGATCGAGTCGGCCAGGGCGCCCGTTTCGGCGTTCCAGACCTTGAGCGTCTTGTCGAGACCCCCCGAGACGATCCACTTGCCGTCGGGGGAGACGGCGAGGGCCCAGACCGCGTCCGTGTGCCCCTCCAGGGAGCGAAGCTCGCGGCCGGTCTCGGCGTCCCAGAGCTTGAGGGTCCAGTCCGCGTTCCCCGAGACGATCCACTTGCCGTCGGGGGAGACGGCGCCGGCGAGGACCATATCT